>NZ_DAIRTR010000003.1:0-51952 GCF_036803785.1 Pelomicrobium sp.
GCCCCCAGCAGCTCGGCCGCCTGCTCCAGACTGCGCTCACCCCCCGGCCCCCGCTCGATGCGAATGGGCGCCGGAATCTCAAAGTCGTACTCCCCGTAGAAGAAGTCGCGCGGAATGTTGAGCTGCGCCGGCCCCATCTCAAGCAGCGCCCGGTCAAAGACCCGACCCGTCAGCTCCGCCATGCGCCGAGGATTGTTCACATGGGCCTGAAACTTGGTGATCTTGGAAAAAATGGGCAGCTGCTCCGTCTCCTGAAACCCCCCCAGCCCCATGGTCATGCTGCCCGACTCGGGCGTGATCACCACCACCGGAGAGTGCGCCCAGTAGGCCGCCGCCACCGCCGTCACAAAATTGGTAATCCCAGGACCGTTCTGCGCCATGCACACCCCAGGACGCCCAGAGATGCGCGCATATCCATCGGCCATGTGCCCCGCCCCCTGCTCGTGCACCACCGGAATGTAGCGAATGCCCGCCGCAGGAAAAAGATCCAGCGCATCCATCAGCGCCGAACCCACAATCCCAAAAACCTCCTTCACCCCATGGGCCACCAGCGTCTCCACAAACGCTTCGCTCGGGGTCATCCGCATCGGACCCGCCCCCACCAGCTCACTGCCACGGGCCTCTTCCTTCATCTTGGGATGGGTTGCCATCGTTGCTTCCTTCGGTCGGGTTAATCGGCACGGATCACAGAAGATATTCGTCCCGCAGGAAATACCACCGGTACAGCAGCCACTGGCCGAGGCGGCGGAAAGGGGCGAATACGTGACCCGGCAAGGGGGAATCGTAGATGGGCAGATCGGGCCCACGCTCCTTGCCCGCGATCTTTTGGGCCATGCGCCGGCCTGCCTGGGCGGAGAAGGAGACGCCGTTTCCTCCGTAGCCGAGGGCGTAATAGATCGCCTGATGTGGGTCCGGCTGCACGATGCGGGGCATCATGTCATGGCTGACGTCCACCCAGCCCCACCAGGAATACTCGATTTCGATGCCCTTGAGGGCGGGGAACTTACGGTGCAGGCCGTCTACCAGGAGTCGGAAGTGCCTCGGATGGGGTGCATCCCGGCCGGTGATGGCGCTGCGGCTGCCGATCTGCACCCGGTTGTCCGGGAGCCGCCGGTAGTAGAAACGCAGGGTGCGAGTGTCGGTGAGCACCTCGGTGGTGCGCCAGTTACAGGCGTCGATTTCCTGGGGGGTGAGGGGCCGGGTCACCATGGAATTCGACAACACCGGAAAGACCCGATTCTTGAGCAGCGGGTGCAACGTCTGCAGGGTGTAGCCGCCGGTAGCGACTCCCACCGCCCGGGCGCGCACCGTGCCGCCCGGCGTGTGCAAGTGATGAATGCCGTTGCGGGTTGTCCACGACAGGACCGGGCTTGCCGGATGCACCGTGGCGCCGAGCTGGCGGGCGAGCCGGAGATAGCCGAAGGCGAGCTTCATCGGGTGCACGCCGATGCCATCTGGCTCGTGCATCGCGCCCGCGGCCTCTGCGTCGTTCACGTAGCGTCGTCGCAGGGTTGCCGCATCGAGAATCTCGGCTTCATAGTCGAACACCTCTTTCATCACTCGCGCTTCCGCTTCCAGCCTCTTCATGATGTGGGGGCGGTGGGCGATCCATAAATGGCCACCCGGCTGGGGATCGCAGTCGATGTCCTGGATCAGGGACTTGAACGTTTCGAAGCCGTCCAGGATCTCCGCGTGCAGGCGCAGGGCCGTTTCTTTGCCCCAGCGCTTGAGCCATTGGGAGCGGTACAGGCGTCCGCTGGCATTCTGGGCCTGGCCGCCGTTGCGTCCGCTACAGCCCCAGGCGGCTCGGTTGGCTTCCAGCACGGTGGCCTTGATGCCGTGCTCCCGGGCGAGGAAGATGGCCGTGGCGAGCCCGGTATAGCCAGCCCCGACGATGACCACGTCCACGTCCACGTCTCGGGTGATGGGACCGTCATCGGGTGGGGGCGCGCCTGCGGTAGCGGCCCAATAGGTGGGCGGGTACGCCTGGCCGCATGTCGGCGTTTTCGCCACTAGCGGGTCGAAGGTGGGATCGTACGCCGCGGGCGCCTGCTTGAAATCGCTCTGGTCCATGGCCATGGCCTTCATGCTTTGGGAGTGTTGTGGTTTCTGACGCACGCAGTGGGCCGGTCAGCGGGAAGGGGCCTGGACCGGCGGACGATCCTTGCGGAAAGCGTTTTTGACGGCGATCTTCCCGTCGCGGAAAGTGAAGACATCCACCCCGTTCACCTCGATGCGGGTGCCGTCGATGCGGGTGCCCGTGAATGTCCATTCTGACACCCCCCGGTCTGCAGCCACGAAATGGCGGCCGTGGGTCCACTGGGCGTCGGGAAAGAGTGCCCACACCTGGGCGAAGGCGGCGCGTACCGCCTCGTGGCCTTGGTAGCGGGTGCCCCAGGGATCGGGTCCGGCCGCGGTCTCGAACACGCAGTCCTCGGTCATGAAGCTCATCAGGGCGTCCAAGTCATGGCGATTCCAGGCCTCGGTGAAGGCCTCTAGGGTCTCGACGGTGACGCCGGATGTTTCCTCGGGCATGCTTTTCTTCCTCCGGTTGACTCAGCGGGTTGAAACGTGGCTCGGCTGCCCTGCCCCCGTCGCGGTGATTGAGGCGCTGCCCACCCGGGTGGGGGAGCCGTGTCACAAAAAACTTGCGCGACGGCGACAACGTTAGTGGGCAGCCCGCAGCGGCGGTAGCGCCAGTTGCTGGGATTCGCTTGGGCCAGCAAACCGTGTTGTGGCACAGTGCCCCAGGGGGTCGCCCGGGGAGGCGCGGGATCGCTGCCCGGCGAAGGTTAACGGGCGTGGTATGTTCGCGCGCCGTGGAGGCCCGCTTGCTCGTCCAGCGCCTCGGCGAGGCGCTGGATGCCGGGCTCGATCTTGTCCACCGGGATGGAAGAAAAACCGAGCCGGAAATGATGCCGCGGGGGATCGTCTGCCATGAAGAAAACATCCCCCGGCTCGATCAGCACGCCCCGGGCGGCCGCCGAACGAGCCAGCGCGCGGGCATCCAGCCAAGAGGGCCCGGTGATCCAGCAGGAAGCGCCGCCCGTCGTGGGAACGTGGGCCACTTGGGGTAAATGCCGGTCAATGGCCTCGGCCAGCACCTGGGCCCGCTCCCGATAGGCGTAGGACAAACGCCGCAGCATGGCGTCGTGGTGGCCCAGGGCGAGGAACAGGGCGAAGGAGCGTTGGATGAAGGCCGAGGGATGTCGCAGCATAAGCCGGCGCAGCGCTCGCATCTCGCGAATCAGGACCTCGGGCCCCACGATGTAGCCCAGCCGCAGGCCCGGCGCGAAGGTCTTGGAGAGGCTGCCGATGTAAATCACCCGATCGCTTCGGTCCAGGCTCTTGAGCGCCGGGAGGGGCTCCTTGGCGAAACCATGCTCGCATTCGTAGTCGTCCTCGATCAGGACGAAATCGGCCTTTTCCGCCCGTCGCAGAAGGGCCTCCCGCCGCTCGAGGGGCAAAGTGACCGTGGTAGGGCACTGATGGCTGGGCGTCACGTAGACGTAGTCGCACTGGTCGAGGGCTTCGCTCACGGGCAGTCCCTGCTCGTCCACCGGCAAACCGATTACTCGGGACGTACGGCTCGCGAAGATGTTGCGCGCGTCCGGATAGCCCGGATCCTCCATGCCCACCACCGTGCGGTCCGTGACCAGCAGGTCGGCCAGGAGGTAGAGCGCCTGCTGGGCGCCCACGGTGACCACGATTTCTTCCTCCGATGCCCATACCCCCCGCCGGGGCAGTACGCGGGTACGGATTTGTTGAATGAGGGAGTGATCATCTCGGGCGATCAGGTCGGGGGCCCAGTCCCGAATCTCCATGACGGAGAGCTCCTTCATGCAGCACTCGCGCCATTCAGCAGTGGGAAAAAGGGAAGGATCGAACTGGCCATAGATGAAGGGATAGGGAAACGTCTGCCAGTTCTCCGGTTTGACGATGTTGCGCTGGCGGGAGGGTTGGAAGCGAAACCGTTCCGACCACCGGGGCGCAGGCCCGCCGCCGGTTGCACCTTCCGGCAGAGGGGCTTTGCGCCCCAGGATGTCGGGATTGACGAAATGGCCGCTGCGCTCCCGGGAGATGAGGTAGCCCTCGTCCACGAGCTGCTGATAGGCGAGCACCACGGTGTTGCGCGCAACGCCGAGCTGTTCGGCTAGCTCCCGGCTGGAAGGAAGGGGCACCCCCACGGGGATCTGGCCATCCAGAATGGCCGAGACCAGCATCTGGCGGATCTGGCTTTGTAGGCTCAATCCGGGCCTGGCGCAACGCTGAAACAGCCGATCCCACATCGCGGTTCTGAGCCTGCTGGCCACTTCCCTTCTCCTGGGGCAAGACCTTCTTTGTTTAAATGTACGGCGAAAGCGGGCCTATGGAAACGTATGCGGGCGCTCAGACCGGCAGGGGAAGGGGCGGCTCCCTTGGCCCCATCGATTTCCGCCAACTGGTTCTAACCCCCCTTCCCGCAGGCAGGCAATATGGCACCACTCGAATGGGAAGGGCGATCATGAATCCCAGCTCCATGCCGCACAGCGCCAGCCCAGGGGCATTCCCATCGGGGTCGGAACGACCGCGATCCGCCGGGGTGGCGCACCACTGGCTACCTTTCACGCCCAACCGGGATTTCAGGGCCGAGCCCCGCTGGATTGTGGGCGCCCAAGGCATGTACTACTGGGACGACCGGGGGCGGCGCATCCTGGACGGTTCGTCGGGGCTCTTCACTTCTCCGGCCGGCCATGGCCGGCCGGAAATCGCCGAAGCGGTCAGGCGCCAATTGCTGACGCTCGATTATGCTCCCAGCTTCCTGCGGGGACACCCCGGCGCTTTTGCGCTGGCCGAGCGCCTGGCAACCCTCACGCCGCCGGGCCTCGACCGGATCTTCTTTGTCAACTCCGGCTCGGAGGCGGTGGATACCGCTATGAAGATCTGCCTTGCTTACCATCGCGCCCGCCGCGAGGCAAGCCGCACCCTGTTCGTCTCCCGGGAGCGGGCGTATCACGGGGTCAATCTCGGCGGCCTGGCCCTGTCGGGGATGGTGCAGAATCGCCGCGGCTTCGGCAGCCCGATGGTGGGCGTTGCCCACATGCGCCATACCTGGCTGCCGGAAAACCGGTTCACTCAAGGACAGCCCGGCTCTGGAGCCGAGCTGGCGGAAGACCTGCAGCGCATCGTGGATGTGCACGGCGCCGAGAACATCGCCGCCTGCTTCGTTGAGCCGATCGCCGGCTCGACGGGCGTGCTGGTGCCGCCCAAGGGATACCTGGAGCGGCTGCGCCAGATTTGCGACGACCACGGGATCCTCCTTGTGTTCGACGAAGTGATTTGCGGCTTCGGCCGCACGGGGCGGGCCTTCGCCGCCCAGAGCTTCGGCGTCACGCCGGACCTGATCACCATGGCCAAGGGGATCACCAACGGTGCCCAGCCCATGGGTGCCGTGGCGGTACGAGAGGAGGTCTGCGAGACGATCCTGGGGGCGGCGGCGCCCGAGGCCATTGAGCTCGCCCACGGGTATACCACCTCCGCGCATCCGGCGGCCTGCGCCGCCGCCCTGGCGGCGCTGGATATCTACGAGGGAGAAGCGCTGTTCGAACGCGGTGCCGCTTTGTCGCCCTGTTTTCTCGAGGCGGTGTTCGCCCTGGGAGACTTGCCGGTCATCACCGACATCCGGGGCTACGGACTGATCGCCGGGATCGAGCTCGCAGCGCAAGGGGCTCCCGGGCAGCGCGGCTACGAGATCCAGAAGCGCTTATTCGATGCCGGGCTGCATGTCAAGACGACCGGTGACACGGCGATCCTTGCCCCGGCGCTCGTTGCGCAGCCGCACCACATCGAGGAAATGTGCCAGATCGTGCGCAGCGTGCTTTCCGCCTGCGGTTAGTCAGATGCTCGGCCCTCGGTTTTGATCGCGCGCATGCATGAGAGGAGCACAGGAATGCATATATACCGAAAGCACTTGCTGGGACGAATGGGATTGGGTTTGGCCTTTGCTGCCGCGACCGTACCCGGCGCCCGGGCACACGCGATCCAAAGGCTGCTGTTCGATGCGCAGACTCAGGCGAGACTTCTCAAAGAAGGGCTAGCGCCTCGAGCAGCGGCTTTTGCGCCGGGTCAAAGGTATCCCTCCGGCAGGTTTTTTCAGCAAGAAGTCTTCACAGCGGTGCGTTAGCCAGAACAACTTTTCTACGAGGAGGACAAGGAATGAAACGCATCAAATCTTGGGCACGCAACATATGCGGGGTAGTACTCGCGGCCGGGCTGCTCCTTGGCCCTGGCGGTTCGTGGGCACAGCAGAAGCAAGTCACCATCGCCTATCAATTGATCGTCGGCCCGCTGCTGGTGGGCATCGCCGACGGACGCTTCGAAAAGGCGACCGGTTACAAGATCCGCTGGCGGCAGTTCGATTCGGGCGCCAAGGTGGCGACGGCTATGGCCTCCGGGGACGTACAGGTGGGCGTGATCGGTTCGAGCCCCCTCGCCGCCGCGGTGAGCCGAGGCGTGGACCTGCAACTGTTCTGGATCCTGGACGACATCAACGAGGCAGAAGCCCTGGTGGTGCGCAACGGCTCCGGTATCAACGATCCTCAGGATCTCAAGGGCAAGAAGATCGCCGTGCCGTTCGTTTCCACCACCCATTTCCATACCCTGTTCGCCCTCGAGCTGTGGGGCATCAAACCCACGGAAGTACGGCTGCTCAACATGCAGCCCAACCAGATCGCAGCCGCTTGGGAGCGGGGCGATATCGATGCCGCCTTCGTGTGGGACCCTGCCCTTTCCCGCATCAAGCAAAACGGCAAGGTGCTCGTGACCTCGGGCGAGCTCAGCAGAAAGGGCAAGGCCACCTTCGACGGCATCGCCGTCAACCGCAACTGGGCGCAGGCGCATCATGACTTCATGGTCAAGTTCACCAGAACGCTGGCCGACCTCTATGCCGCCTACGCGAAGGAGGGCGCGCGCTGGACGGCCGAGTCGCCAGAGGTGAAAGCGATGGTGAAGCTGGTGGGCGGCGAGCCTAGGGATGTGGCTGAGGCCGTGAAGCTCTACCGCTTTCCTGTCGTCGAGGAGCAGGTATCGCCTACTTGGCTGGGAGGCGGCAGGGACGGGGGTGCAGCGCGAGCTCTGCAAGCGACGGCCGAATTCTTAAAGGACCAAAAAAGCATCGACAAGATGGCTCCCGACTATGGCAAGTTCGTGACTTCCAAGTACGCTGAAGCGGCCCTGCCGCGATGACCGGCAGCGCCTGAGCCCAAGCGCACCGGACGGAGGAGGACATCGAGATGGAGAGCCTACACATCAAGGGCGTGAGCGTCGTCTATCCCGGGCGCCGCCGAGGGGAAGAGGTGCACGCGCTGGACGACATCAACCTTACCATCGAGAGCGGGGATTTCGTGGTGGCCCTTGGCGCTTCCGGCTGCGGCAAGACCACCCTACTCAACCTGATGGCCGGTTTCATCGCGCCCACGAGCGGCGAGCTGCTTCTCGGAGGTCGTCGGATCACGGGACCGGGAAGGGACCGGGGCGTGGTGTTCCAAAAGCACGCCTTGCTGCCCTGGCTCAACGTCATCGAGAACACGGAGTTCGGTCTCAAGCTCCAAGGCGTGCCAAAACGAGAACGCCGGGAAATCGCAGCCAAGAACCTGGCGCTGGTGGGCCTACAGGATTTCCACCGCCACATGGTCTATCAGCTCTCGGGGGGGATGCAGCAGCGGGTCGGTATCGCCCGGGCGCTCACGTGCGACCCTGCCATGCTGCTCATGGATGAGCCTATGGCGGCCCTGGACGCCCTCACACGGGAAACCATCCAGGAGCTGCTCCTCGATGTGTGGCAAGAGACGAAAAAGATGGTCTTTTTCATCACTCACAGCGTGGAAGAGGCCTTGTTCCTCGGCAGCCGCTTGATCGTCATGTCGCCGCGTCCGGGCCGCATCACCCATACCTACGAGCTGGACTTCAACCGGCGATTCCTCACGTGCCGCAACGCCCGAGCCATTAAGTCGAGCCCGGACTTCATCCAAATGCGCGAGGAGGTGCTTTCCATCATTTACGGTGACGAAAAGGCGGGAGGGAGCGCCCAGGAGGTGGTCTATGCCTAGGCGCCGACATTTTTTCTCGAGGTGTAGGCCGATGTCCCAGCAACGGGGCGCCGTCAGCGTTCCACGCCCGATGAGGACCGAAGAGACGGGGTTACATACCCTGGCGATCCGCTGGTTCGGCGCTGGCGCGGCGAAACCGGGAGACGCCTACGGCGCGCCCGGACAGGGAAGCAGCGGGGCGATCAGCGCAGCCACGGTGGTCATCCTGGTGGCGCTGTGGGTCCTGGTGACCAACACGGGTTGGGTAAAACCCCTGTTCCTGCCCTCTCCCCAAGCCGTGTTTCAGAAGTTTGTCACGGTCAGCACAGAAGGATTTGCCAACTCGACGCTCCTGGAACACACGGTCACTAGCCTGTCCCGAGTGTTTGGCGCGTTCCTGCTCGCTTGCGTCACGGCAATTCCTATCGGTGTGCTCATGGGGGTGAACCGGGTGGTGCGAGGCATCTTCGACCCTCCCATTGAGTTTTACCGGCCCCTACCTCCCCTGGCTTACTTGCCCCTGGTGGTGATCTGGTTTGGCATCGGAGAGTTCTCCAAGGTGTTCCTCATCTACCTGGCGATTTTCGCCCCCATGGCCATCGCCGCGCGCGCTGGGGTCCGCTCGGTGTCCATCGAGCAGATCCACGCCGCCTATTCCATGGGGGCAACGCGGCTTCAGGTCATCCGCTTTGTCATTCTCAAGGCCGCCCTGCCGGAGATCTTCACCGGCATGCGCATCGGCATCGGCGTGGGCTGGACGACCCTGGTGGCCGCGGAGATGGTGGCCGCCACCCGAGGACTGGGCTTCATGGTGCTCAATGCGGCCGAGTTCCTGGCGAGCGACGTGGTCATCATGGGGATCATCGTGATTGGATTCTTTGCCATCGCCTTCGATCTGCTGATGCGCTACCTGGAGCGGGTGCTGGCGCCGTGGAAGGGGAAAATGTAGGGTGATTGAGGCGAAAGGAAGCTACCGCCTGGTGCTGCGCGGTACGTTGGTGCTCAGCCTCTCTCGGGGTGTGAGCGGTGCCATTACGCTCAGGGCGACAAGGCACTGCCTTCAGCCCTAAGCGAGGAGGAGCCTCGGTATTTTTCGCAAGTCGCCTAATGGTCTTGCGCTGCTCCTTACCCGGGTATGGGCGTGCTCGCCGGCCTCGGACGGGAATGCGGCCGGAGATCTTTGGCGCTCTGGAGCGGCCGGTCTGCTTCGGCTGCGGCGGCCCTCACCCGGGCTAGCCAGGGACTAGCACCGCCCAGGGAATGGTCCTGAAGAGGTCGGATGCCGGCACGGAGGTGGTTGCTGACCCGTCGCCGGCGGTCACGCGTTCCCCGGTGAGCACGTTGAACCATTCTCCTGGGCCCGGCGTTTCCACCGCTGTGTCGGCCCACACCTCTCCCACAGGCTTCACTGTCATGGCGTTCAGCTTAGCGAACCAGCGGGCCACCGCCACCGTGACCGTACTCTTGCCTTGGGCGCGGGCAAAAGCGACCACGTGATCAGCCCGGGGGCCCATGACCCGCAGGGGCAGATATTCGCCGCAGCGGAAAAGCGCCTCCCGCTCGCCGCGCAAGGCGAGGAGCTTCCAGGTGAAATAGAGCTTGAGCCGGCCGTCCTCGATGCTTTCGTAGAGCTCGGTCACGTAGTCGGCCAGGGCTGAGGGGTCGCCCGAGGCGGTCTGGCGAAGCTGGGCGAGCAGCCGGGCGCGATGCTCGTAATCCACCGGGCGGCGGTTGTCCGGGTCCACGAGGCTGAAGTCCCACAGCTCGTTTCCCTGATAGAGGTCGGGAACGCCGGGCACGGTGAACTTGAGCAGCACTTGCGTGAGGCTGTTGAGCAACCCGAGCCGCGCCACTTTGCGCTGGAAGGGGAGGAATTCTTCCAGGAACCGGTTGCCGGGGTCGGGCGAGAGCAGCGCTTCCACGAAGCCTAGGGTGGCCTCTTCGTACGCCGGATCCGGATTGATCCAGGAGGTATGGGCCTTGGCTTCCCGAATGGCCTTGAGCATAGCCCCTACGATGCGTTTCCGGAAGACGGCGAGGCTCGCTTGGTCCAGCGGCTCCAAGGGCCAGGCGCCGAGCAGGGTTTGATAGAGGAAATACTCGTCGTTCAGGCTCGGTGCCCGTGATGTGCCCAACTTGGGCTTGTGGGGACGGTTGATGCGGTGCCAGCGCTGGACCTTGGCACGCCATTCGTCGGGAATCTCTGACAGAACGTGCAGCCGCGCTCGCACGTCTTCCGAGCGCTTGTTGTCATGGGTGGAGGTGGCGAGCAGGGTATGGGGCCAGCTCTTCTGCCGTTCCCGGTTGGCTCGGTGGAAGGCGAGGGGCGTGACCCCGAAGCGGCGCGGATCGCCACCCACTTCGTTTAAGGAGATGAGCCGGTTGTAGAGATAGAAGCTCGTGTCCTCCATGCCTTTGGCGGTCACGGGGGCGGTGTACTGCTGTAGTTTCATGGCGAAGGCCAGCACCTGCTGACGGTAGGCCTCGCTCTTGCCCTCGGCGATGGTGGTGAGCATGATCTCGCGCACGAAATCGAACACGCTCACGTCACCGGCGCGGGCGCGGCGCTTGGCAGCTTCTACCGCCTGATGGATGGCGCGGCGGTCGTCCTCGCGGGCGGCTCCATGGGCGATGTAAGTCCGGTACACGGGGAAGCAAGCCACGATCTCGCGCAGGGCGTAGCGCAAGTTGTTGAGCGTGAAGTCGCAGGTGTGGCGATCCGCCTCGGAGATGCGGTTGAGCTGATTGGCAAGGACGTTGAGTTCGCCCGCCAAAGCGGTGCGCATGATGAGCCGCTTCGCCTGATAGAGGATTTCCTCGTAGGAGTCGGACTTCCGAACGAAGGCGCGATAGAAGCGCTCTAGCCGCGGCCCCGCGGCAGGATCCAGGAGGAGCCCCCCCACCAGGTTCATGAAATCGTATCCCGTCGTGCCGTGCACGGGCCAGTCCTCAGGCAGGCGCTCGTCGCCCTGCAAGATCTTCTCTACCACCACGTAGGTGGAACGGAAGGGCGCCTGGCCCGGGGACTGTGCCGACGGTGGCGGCACTTGGGCGCGGCGGTATTGCAGGCGGCGGAAGTATTCCGCCGGGTCGTATAGGCCGTCCGGATGGTCGATGCGTAATGCCTCCACTTTGCCTGCATTGAGCAGCTCCAGCACCCGGCGATGGGTGAACTCGAAGACCTCCGGATTCTCCATGCGCAATGCGGCGAGGTCGTTGATGTCGAAGAAGCGCCGATAATTGATCTCGTCGGAGGCGACCCGCCAGTAGGCGAGCCGGTAGGCCTGGGCTTCCAGCAGGGCATGCAGCGCGTCGAAGGACAGGGGATCCCCGGGCGTGCCGTTCAGCTCCTTCACCACTTCGTCGATGTACTGGGCGAGGTCGGGCGAGCGGCGCACGAGCTCCCCCAGGTGACGCTTATGGATCTCCTTGTCCCGCTGGCGCTCGGCGAGTTTGGCGGGATCGGTCTCGCGGCGCGCGGGCAGATGCTGGAAAGCAGTGGCGAGGCTTTTGAACTCCAGCGCATCGGGGTGCTCTGGACCCAGGCGGGCATCCAGCCGCTCGATGGCGTGCAGCAGGATGCGAGGATACTCCCGCGGATCCACGGGAAAGCGATGCTCGTAGTACCAAACGCTGAATTCCCCTCGCTGGGGGTCAAAGGCGAGCTTCAGCTCGCCCCGCTCCAGGATGATTCCGTACTGATCCCCCAGCACCGGCACCAGCACCTTGCCCTGGATTTCGTCCTTGACTGGTTCCCAGTCGATGTCGAACACGCCAGCGTGGACCGATGCCGGACCGTTTTCCAGCACGTCGAGCCAATAGGCATTGTCCGCCCCCAGCACGCCCATGTGGTTGGGCACCATGTCCAGGATCTGGCCCATGCCGTGGGCTTTGAGGGCTGCGACGAAGCGCTCGAAATCTTCCTCGGAGCCGATCTCCGGGTTGAGGGCCGTGTGGTCGATGATGTCGTAGCCGTGGAGGCTTCCGGGACGGGCCTTGAGGTAAGGGGAGCAGTAAACGTGGGAGACCCCGAGCTGGGCGAGGTAGGGGACCAGCTCGGCGGCACGGGAGAAGGTGAACGCGCGGTTCAATTGCAAGCGATAGGTGGCCCGGGGGATGATGGGGGTCGCCTCGAGGCGCCCCGGAGCGGACGCTTCCTCCTTGGGCTGAACGCCCACCCCGCGGCTACGCCTCAGGCTCTCCGCCAGAGCGGTGAAACGCGGGTCGCCCCCCCATTCCTCCAGGTTCAACGGGAGCTTGCGCTGCCAGTTGGGATACTGGTCGGTGGTTCCCGGCAGGTTCACCTGCTCGAGCTGGCCCAGCACGTCCTCCATCTGGACCATCATGATCTTGGCCGGGCTGCGCGCCAGGTAGGCGTGGATCGCGAGCATGAGCTCGGGGGTCATCTCAGGCGCCGAAATGGGATGAAGGCTCATGCCGGCGGGCAGCAATCCCTCTTGCTCCAGGGCCCAAAGGAGCCGGGCCCGATCCTCGGAGCGCTCCACGATCTGCTTGGCCCGTACTTCCTCGTTGGGGTAGAGCTTCAGGCTCGCCCGCAGATCCAGGTCGTGGCCGAGCCAATAGCTCTTCAATGTCGGCAGATCATGGGTGCTCACGGCAACTAGCGCCTGAGTCGGGTATGCTTGAGGCGGCTTAAAGCTACCGTCGCTTTCCTTCTCGAACAGGAGCAGCCGGTACGAAAGCACCCCCAGGGATCCGAGGCCTGCGCGCACCTCGTCGGGCACCGTGCCCAGATCCTCTCCCACTACCAGGCAGCGGTTGCGTTGGCTCTCCAGCGCTAGGATGCCCAGCAGGTCCCGGAAGGGATAGTAGACGTAGCAGCCTTGCGCGGGCTCGCTTCCCGCCGGCACCCAGAACAGGCGCAGCAGTCCCATCACGTGGTCGATGCGCAGGGCTCCGGCATGGCGCATGTTGGCGCGCAGCATGGCGATGAAAGGAGCATAGGCGGTTTCCTCCAGCCGCTCTGGGATGAGGGGCGGGAGCCCCCAGTTTTGGCCGTGGAGGTTAAAGTCATCCGGCGGCGCGCCGATGCTGACTTCGAGGGCATACAGCGTCTGCCACGCCCACGCCTCGGCGCCGGCCCGGTCCACGGACACGGCCAAATCCTGGTACAGGCCGACGCCCAGCCCCATCTCCCAGGAGCGCTTTCCGCAGGCGGCAAGCTGCTCCTCGCACAGCCACTGCAGCCAGGCGTGATACTCGATGCGGTCGTGATGGGCCCGAATGAAGCGTTTTACTGCCGGGGCCAAGGGGTCGCGGTAGTCCTCGGACCACACGGGCCAACCCCATAGGCCGGGATCCTGGGCGTGAAGGTGCTCTTGGAGGGCGTGATAGACGGCAAAACGTTCTAAGGCGTCCCCCTGGGCCTGGCAGTACTGCTGGAACGCTCTGGCCCGTGCCGTGCCGGCGGCCAGGTGCTGCTCGCGGAAATGGGCAAACATCCGCGCCAGTACCGAAAGTTTGGCTTCGGCGACCCCGGCGTAGTCCACCAGCTCCGCCGCCCGCAGCGCGCGCAGCCGGGCCTGGAACTGGGGATCGGCCACGAGCTCCCGGGCCTCCACACACTCGGCGAATTCCGGCACCGCTTCCACGTCCAGGTAGAGCACGTTCAGGAATTGTCGGCTTGAGGGGCTGTAGGGGCTCTTGTGTTGGGGGTTGTGGGGAAACAGCGCGTGCAGGGGATTCAACCCCACGATGCCGGCCCCTGCACGGCCGGCGATCTCCACCGCGTTGCGCAGGTCAGTGAAGTCGCCGATACCCCAGTTGCGCGCGCTGCGCAGGGCGTAGAGCTGAAGCGCTGGGCCCCACACCCGGCCCTCTCCCGCCAAGGCGGGGGGTGTATAGCAGCGGTCGGGCACGACGATGAGGCTCGTTGCCGCCTCCTCTTCGCCCTCAGGACCCTGAACCGCGAAGCGGTGATAGCCAAGGGGCAGCCGGTCGTGCCACTGAAACGCGACCTCCACGAAAGGCCTCCCGTCCACCTCCCGGCGGGCGCGCTGCTCGAGCTCTTCGGGCTGGAATTCGCCGCGTCTTGTCTCGCCCTTCTCCAGGGTGAGGGTCCAGCGATGGAGGCGAGCGGCGAGACTCTCTGGGCAGCGATAGAGGATCACATAGGGCGGCGCCGACTGGCGCACCACCGTGGCCGGGGCGAGCCCCCTGCGCCAGGACCGTTCTTGCCGCTCCTTGAGGGCGGCAGGCACCTCAGCCGGATCCCGGACGACGCCCATGGCGCGCAGCAGGGCGAGACGCGTCGCATCGGAGACGCGGTGGGGCTTGCCCCAGATATCGGTGTACTCGGCGCCGATGCCGAGGAGGTGGCAGAGCTGCTCGAGAGCGTGGGAATCGGTCATGTCGCTCCACCAGAAGTGTCGAGAAACCAGACGGCGCAGGCGGCGGGCAGGCGGCCGGCGGACAGCTCGGTGCAGGCGTCCTCGGGCTCGGCGAAGAAGGGCGCATCCTTAGGCGGTGCGCCGATCGCCACCGGCTGAGACCCGAGGTTGAGCCACAGGACGAGTAGGCTCGCGTCCCCGAGCCGCCAGCGGGCGGTGAGCGCCCCCTCGGCCAGCACCTGAGAGACGCCTGCGCGCCCCGCCATGCCGGCGAGTCGCGGCACGATATGGTCGCGGCGCAGCCCCAGCAGGCGCCGGTACAGGGCGAGCCAGCGGTCATGGGGTGCCCGCTGCCGGCAGCTCCAATCGAGCTTGCTGCGGGCGAAGGTTTCTTCAGCATTGGGATCCGGAATCTCCTTCTGGGCCTGCGGGTCGGCGAAGCGGGCGAAGCGAGCGAACTCCCGCCGCCGCCCCTGGGTGACGGCCGCTGCTAGGTCCGGCCCGAAATCGCAGAAGAAAAGGAAGGGCGTTGCAGCCCCGAACTCTTCTCCCATGAACAACATGGGCGGGGAGGGCGCGAGCAGCCAGGCGGCGGTTGCGGCGCGCAAGGCCCCTTCCGGGGCGAGAGTCACCAGCCGTTCACCGAAGGCCCGATTGCCCACCTGGTCGTGGGTCTGGAGGAAGGAGACGAAGGCCCCGGGCGGCAGTTGGGCGCTGGGCTCTCCCCGGGGTTTGTGCTGGCGGTAGGGCGAGGGCTCGCCCTGGTAGGCGAAGCCCTCGGCGAGGCAGCGGCCCAGGTACCAGGTCGGCTTTTCCGCATAATCGGCGTAGTAGCCGTCCCTTTCCCCGGCAAGCAGCACATGGAAGGCGTGATGGATGTCGTCGTTCCACTGGGCGTCGTACCAGCGCGGGCGGCCGGAGGGCTCGCGCACCAGGTAGCGGGCCTGGTTCTTGTCGTTTTCCAGCACGAGGTGCACGTGGCGCTGTCTGCCTGGTCCGCGGCGCACGGCCTGCGCCAGCTCCTCCAGGATGTCCGGGCGCGAATCGTCGGCAATGGCGTGCACCGCGTCGAGGCGCAGCCCGTCCAGGTGGAATTCCTCGATCCAGTAGAGGGCGTTGTGGATGAAGAAGTCCCGTACCACGCGGCTGCCGGGGCCGTCGAAGTTGATGGCGGCGCCCCAGGGGGTCTGGTGACGCTCGGAGAAAAACGGTTTGGCGTACAGGTGCAGATAGTTGCCCTCGGGACCGAAGTGGTTGTACACCACGTCCAGCAGCACCATGAGGCCACGGGCGTGGGCCGCCGCCACCAGGCGCTTCAGATCCTCGGGACGGCCGTAGGCGGCGTCCGGCGCGAAAGGCAAGACACCGTCATAGCCCCAGTTGCGCCGGCCCGGGAAGTCCGCCACCGGCATGAGTTCCAGGCCGGTCACCCCCAGCCCGGCCAGGTGGTCGAGCCGGGCCTCCACGCCGGCGAAGGTTCCCTCCGGGGAAAAAGCCCCCACGTGCAGTTCGTAGAGCACCGCCTCTTCCCACGGCCGTCCGCACCAGGCCGCATCCGGCCAGTCGAAGGCCCGCGGGTCCACCACTTCGCTCGCCCCATGTACATCGTCGGGGTTGAATCGGGACGCCGGATCGGGTACCCGCAACCCCCCGTCGATGCGCAGTCGGTAGCGGGTGCCGGGGGGCGCAGCGGTGGTGCGTTCGAACCATCCTTCCCCCAAGGGAGCCATGGCGAGGGGGGCGCCGGCACCTTCCAATTCCAGGTCCACCTCGCGGGCGGAAGGGGCCCACAAGCGGAAGCGGGTACGGCCGTCCTCCTCCACTTGGGCACCGAAAGGCATCGAGTGGGCTCGTCTCATGGGGAAATCCTTTGTTGTTGTAGCAGGGCGAGGGACCGTCCCTGCAGGGGGTAGGCGCTCCCCGCCATGTACATCCCGTCCCAGGCAAGACCTTCTTCGTAGGCCGTGTCCAGCACCACCAGCCAGCGAGGTCCTCCGGCGAGCTGAGGCAGGGTGAAAGGGATCTCCTCGTGGTGGGCGTTGAACAACACCAGGAAGTTGTTGTCGGTGATGGGGCGACCCCGCTCGTCCGTCTCGGTGAGGCCCTCGCCTGCAAGGTACACCCCTAGGCAGCGGGCATGGTGCTGGTTCCATTCCTCGTCGGTCATCTCCTGGCCATCGGGTTTGAGCCATACGATGTCCTTGACCCCAGTGCCATGGATGGGCCGCCCCTGGAAGAAATGGCGCCGGTGGAACACCGGATGGTCGCGCCGCAGGGCTACCATGCGCTGGACGAAAGCGAGAAGTTTGCGTTTTGGCTCGGTCGGGTTCCAATCCACCCAGGAAATTTCGTTGTCTTGGCAATAGGCGTTGTTGTTTCCGCGCTGGGTGCGGCAGATCTCATCCCCGGCAAGCAACATGGGCACTCCTTGGGACAGGAGCAGGGTAGCGAGGAGGTTGCGCTTCTGCCGTGCCCGCAAGGCGTTAATCCGGGGATCGTCCGTCTCGCCCTCCACGCCGCAGTTCCAAGATAGGTTGTGGTTGTGGCCGTCTCGGTTCCCCTCCAGGTTGGCCTCGTTGTGCTTCTCGTTGTAAGTGACCAGGTCATGGAGGGTGAAGCCATCGTGGGCGGTCACGAAGTTGATGCTGGCATGGGGCCTGCGCCCGCTCTTGCCGTAGAGGTCGCTCGAGCCGGTGAGGCGCCGGGCGAATTCGCCAATCAAGCCCCCGTCCCCCTTCCAGTAGGCGCGCATGGTATCCCGGTATTTGTCGTTCCACTCGGTCCAACCGACCGGGAAGTTGCCCACTTGGTAGCCACCCTCACCCAGATCCCAGGGCTCGGCGATGAGCTTGACCCGGGACAGCACCGGGTCCTGGCGGATGATGTCGAAAAATGCCCCCAATCGGTCCACTTCGTGCAGCTCCCGGGCGAGAGCCGAGGCGAGATCGAAGCGAAACCCGTCCACGTGCATCTCGTTCACCCAGTAGCGCAAGGAGTCCATGATGAGCTGGAGCACACGCGGATGCTGCATGTTCAGCGTATTGCCGCAGCCGGTGTAGTCCATGTAGTAGCGGGGATTGTCGGCCACCAGCCGATAGTAGGAAGCGTTGTCGATGCCGCGGAAGCAGAGCGTGGGGCCCAGATGATTGCCCTCGGCTGTGTGGTTGTATACCACGTCTAGGATCACCTCGATGCCGGCCGAGTGCAGGGCCTTCACCATGGTTTTGAACTCGGCCACCTGGCCGGTGGCGGAATAGCGGTTGTCGGGGGCGAAATAACCGATGGAGTTGTAGCCCCAGTAGTTGCGCAGGCCCTTTTCCACGAGATGCCGGTCGTCCACGAAGGTGTGCACCGGCATGAGCTCCACGGTGGTGATGCCGAGGCGCTTCAGGTATTCGATCACGGCAGTGGTGGCGAGCCCCGCATAGGTGCCGCGCAGGGGGGGAGGTACCTCCGGGTGCTGCATGGTGAAGCCCTTCACGTGCAGCTCGTAGATGATGGTCTCGTGCCAGGCAATGTCAGGTCGGCGATCCTCGCCCCAGGTGAAAGCGGTGTCCACCACCTGGCACTTGGGCATGCCAGGCGCACTGTCCCGCCGGTCAAAGGATAGGTCCTGCCGTTCATGGCCGATGCGGTAGCCGAAATGGGCGTCGCTCCAGTTGAGGCTGCCGACGATCGCCTTGGCGTAGGGATCCAGGAGCAACTTATGGGGGTTGAAGCGCTGGCCCGCCTCGGGTTTGTAAGGGCCGTAGACCCGGTAGCCGTAGAGCATGCCGGGCCGCGCCTCGGGCAGGTAGCAATGCCACACCTGGTCGGTGTGTTCTCTGAGCTCGATGCGCTGAAGCTCGCGCCGACCCTTGTCGTCGAAGATGCAAAGCTCCACTTTCTCCGCGTTTTCGGAAAAGAGGGCGAAATTGACCCCCTCACCATCCCACGTGGCCCCACGAGGGTACGGACGGCCGGGCCAGACGGCCGTGATCGGCTTTGCCATGGGCGTTCCTGTGTTCTGTCCTAAATTTCGTTGCGTTTCGGGCACCGAGCCCGGCCGCGCGCTCCGGAAGAGAGCGCGGCAGGATCGCTCCTGCCCGGATGGTTCACGAAGGCGGCTCCTCGTCCTGGGCGCCGGGGACGTCCGTCCCCTGCCGGGCCGGGGAGACCGGTCAGTAATAGCGTCGGGTATCGGCCCGGTGAGCGCCCTTGGGGATGACGACGATGCCCGATCCGGTCACGTGGAAGCGCTTTTTGTCTTCCTCCAGATCGTAGCCGATGCGCTCGCCCGGCCCGATGACATTGTAACGGTCCACGATCACCCGTTTAAGCCGGGCCCCGGCGCGCACGATGGTGTAGTCCATCACGATGGAATCTTCAACCACCACGTCCTCCTCCAGCAAGACCTCCCGGCGCAGCACGGAATTGCGCACCGTGGCGTCCTTGATCAGGGAGCCGGCACCCACGTCGCAATTCTCTAAGGTAGCACGGGCGATGGCCGCCACCGGTCCCTGATAGCCGCTGGAGAGGATCGGCCAGCGGGGGTTGAACAGGTTGAAGCGGGGCTCTATCCCGAGGGTGTCGCGATGGGCGGCGTAAAAGGCGTCGATGGTGCCCACGTCGCGCCAGTAAGCGGGCTCCTCATAGGAGCGCACGCCGGGCACCTTGTTCTTGGAAAAGTCATAGGCGAACACCCGGTGGCTGGCGATCAGCCGCGGGATCACGTCCCGGCCGAAATCTTTCTCTCCCAGACGCCGGGCTTCGTGCAGCGCTTCGATCAGCACCTGGGTATTGAACAGGTAGTTACCCATAGAGGCGAAGGCCCGCTGCGGATCCGACGGCATGGACGGTGGCGAAGCTGGCTTTTCCACGAAGCCGATGATGCGCCCGCTGCGATGGGCGTCGATGACACCGAAGGCGCAAGCCTCCCGGATGGGCACCGGCAGAGCCGCCACCGTGACGTCGGCTTCCCGCTCCAGGTGGAAGCGCGCCATCTGCCGTATGTCCATCCGGTAGACGTGATCGGCGCCGAACACCGCCACTAGATCGGGGGCATGGGGCTCGAGCAGATTGAGGTTCTGATAGACCGCGTCCGCCGTGCCCTGGAACCACTCCGGGCCCTCTCGCATTTGGGGCGGCACGATGGAGACGAACTGACCCGGAATGATGGGGGAGAGCACCCAGGCCCGGTGGATGTGTTCGATCAGGGATTGGGACTTGTACTGCACCAGCACGTAGATGGAATGGATCTCGGAGTTGATCAGGTTGGAGAGCACGAAGTCGACGATACGGTAGCGGCCGCCGAAGGGCACCGCCGGCTTGGACCGCTCCGCCGTCAGGGGAAAGAGGCGTGTTCCCTCGCCCCCCGCTAGCACCATCGCCAGAATTTTGGGCCCTGCCATGGGATTTACCCTCCGCGCGAGAGGGAGAGCGCCAGGAGCCCCCGCACCGGAATGGCGACCCAGTCGGGCCGGTTGTCCATCTCGTAGCGCAGCTCGTAGAGCGCCTTCTCCAGAATGAATAGTTCCAGCAGCCGTTGCCAGTGGGCGGGGTCCGCGGGCACCGAGGGGCAGTCGCGGGTGGCACTCCGGTAGCCGGCAAGGAAAGCCTCCACCGCTTGGCTTTCCCACTGCCCAATGGCCGCTTCCAGGGCCTGGCGCTTCTCCTCCGGCTGCCCTGCCTGGTGGCCGATGGCGGCGGCAGCGGCATAGTTGAACGAGCGCACCATTCCCGCCACGTCCCGTAGCGGCGAGTGCTTGGCCCGCCGCTCGGCGAGGGGCCGGGCCGGCTCGCCTTCGAAGTCGATGAAGATGAAGTCGTTCTGGCTGAGCAGCACCTGTCCCAAGTGCAGGTCGCCATGGTAGCGCGTCTTGGTGAGCGCCAGCCCTTCCAGCGAAAGCTTGTCCACCCAGTCGATCATGGCGAGCCGCCGTCCGAGCAGCGCCTCCACCGATGGGCGCACCGCCTCGGGAAGCTGCGGGCGCCGCTCTTCCAAGGCGTCCAGGGTGCGCACCACGTCTTCGTGCACCCGCTGCAACCAGCGCTGGTAGTCCTCGGGGGTCACGGGTTCAGGGTCGAAGGCCGGATCGCCGCTCGGGCGAGCGAACGCTTGGTGCAGCTCGCCCACCCGCCGGCCGAGGGTTTCCGCGAGCGCCAAATACATCCCGTGAGGAGTATCGAGCCGGCGCTCGGGCTCGGGCTGTTCGGCGCTGGCGAACAGGGCCTGGGACAGCCGCTCCAGGTAGTCTACGGTAAAGGCCCAGGCGTTGCCCTGGTTCTCCACGCACTGCTGCAGCAGCGCCAAGGTGATGAGGGCGCCGTCGTTGCGCAGGTACTCCACTGCGCCGAGGACCGGGGCGATATGGGGAAAGGGGGACACGTCGGTGAGAAAGCGCCCGATCTCCAGCTCGGGGCTCACCCCCTCCGACAGACGCCGGTAGCCTTTGAGGTAGAGCTTTTTGCCGAAGAATACGCCCGTGTGACTCTGATCCAGGGCCGGATGGTGTACCGGCTCGTCGATGGCCGACGCGTGGATTGCGTAGGCGGAAGTGCAGGTGAACTTGAGCCGGCCGCGGGCGAAGGGTACTTCCGCGTTGGTGCCCATGGTCCGGGCGAGGGCTCGGCAGAACCGGGGATCACCGAAGGCGCCATAGAGGATACCCATCTTTTCCTTCTGGCGCACCCGGGCGAGGGTCCAGGCGCCGAAACGATGGAGGGGATCCTCGCCTTTTTCCTCCCAGGCGATGGCCAGAGGCAGGAAATAGGTCTGGGTGGGAATGTCCTCGTACTCCACCTCCAGGAACGCCAGCAGCCAGCTTCCTTCGGCGGTGGTCCACTCACCTTCTTCCACCAGCTCGATCCGCTTGACCGCGTGCCCCTTGGCGGCAAACCAGCGCTTGGTGGACATGTAGGGGAGCAGCACCTCCCGCTGCAGCTGCTCCCGGGTGCGGGAGGCGATGAGACGCTTGATGTCCTTCGCCCCACCCTTCGCCTGGAAAAAGGTGCGTAGCCCCTCCAGCAGTACCAGCACCGGAAGCTCCCGATGGGGCAGCTTCTCTTCGTGCCACTCGGGCACCGGCGCTTCGAGAGACAGGACGAAGCCGAAGTAGCCATAGGCCGGGAGGGTGAGCAGATAGGGCAAGTGGCCGATCGGAGGAAAGGAGATGTTGCTCGACAGTTCGACGGGGACGCGGCCGGCAAAGCGGCCGAGATCCAGCTCCACCGCCTGAGGGGTGCGGGACAGGTTGGCGATGCAGAGGATGACCTCGTTGTCGTGCTCCCTCAGGTAAGCCAAGATCTTGCGGTTGCCGGGCTCGAGGAAGGTGAGGGTCCCGCGCCCGAAGGCGCGATGGTCCTTGCGCACCTGGATGAGTCGCCGGGTCCAGTTGAGCAGGGAGCTGGGATTGCGCGCCTGGGCCTCCACGTTGACCGCCTGGTAGCCGTACACCGGGTCCATGATGGGGGGCAGGTACAGGCGCTGAGGGTCGCAGCGGGAAAAGCCCCCGTTGCGGTCGATGCTCCACTGCATGGGGGTACGCACCCCGTTGCGATCCCCCAGGTAGATGTTATCGCCCATGCCGATCTCGTCCCCGTAGTACAAGATGGGCGAGCCGCGCAGGGTCATGAGGAGCCAGGTCATGAGCTCAATCTTGCGCCGGTCGTTGTCCATGAGCGGGGCAAGGCGCCGGCGGATGCCCACGTTGAGGCGCATGCGCGGGTCGGCGGCGTACATCCGATACAAATAATCCCGCTCCCGGTCGGTCACCATCTCCAGGGTGAGCTCGTCGTGGTTGCGCAGGAAGATGGCCCACTGGCAGTTGTCGGGGATGTCCGGCGTCTGGCGCATGATCTCGATCACCGGGTGACGATCCTCTTGGGCGATGGCCATGAACAGGCGCGGCATCAGAGGGAAGTGATAAGCCATGTGGCACTCGTCCCCGTCGCCGAAATACTCCCTCACATCCTCCGGCCACTGATTGGCCTCGGCCAGCAGCATCTTGTTCTTGTAATGGGCATCGATCTCCGCCCGGATCTGCTTGATCACGGCATGGGTCTCCGGGAGGTTCTCGTTGTTGGTGCCCTCCCGCTCCACCAGGTAGGGGATGGCGTCCAGCCGCATCCCATCCACTCCCATGTCCATCCAGAAGCGCATCACGCGGATGACTGCTTTCAGCACCCGCGGGTTGTCGAAGTTCAAGTCCGGCTGGTGGCTGAAGAAGCGATGCCAGTAGTAGGCCTTGGCCACGTCGTCCCAGGCCCAGTTGGATACCTCGGTGTCGGTGAAGATGATGCGCGTACCAGCGTATTTCTTGGCGGTTTCGCTCCACACGTAGAAGTTGCGCTTGGACGAGCCGGGCGGGGCTCGCCGGGCCGCCTGAAACCAGGGATGCTGGTCTGAGGTGTGATTGATCACCAGCTCAGTGATGACCTTCAGGCCTCGCCGGTGGGCTTCCCGCATGAACACCCGGAAGTCATTACGGGTGCCGTAGTCAGGGTGCACGTTATGGTAGTCGGAAATGTCGTAGCCGTCGTCCTTGAGGGGCGAAGGGTAGAAGGGCAGGATCCAGATCGTGTTGACCCCCAGCTCCTGTACGTAGTCGAGCTTGGCGGTGAGCCCCCTGAAGTCTCCGATCCCGTCATTGTTGGAATCGAAGAAGGCCTTCACGTGGAGCTCGTAAATGATCGCATCCTTGTACCAGAGGGGATCGTCGGCCCAGGTAAAGACCTTGGGGGCCCTTTCCGGTGCCAGCAACTCGCGGGTCGGCTGATCCACGGCGCGCGCCTCCTCACATAAAGTAGTCGAAGTCCCGTTCGGTGCGCACGCGCCGGCGCAGCCGAAACACATGACCCATGCCCGGAGCGAGCTGCACGAAATTGCGCGCCCCGGTCCACAGATACCGGGCGCCGGAAAGGAGTTCGTGCATCTGGTAGGAGGAGCGGGGATCCAGGCCCAGGGCCTCCAGGTCGAGCTCCACCCAGCCGGCCTGGGCATGGTAGGGATCCAGGTTGACCACCATCACCATGACGTTAGACCCGTCCTCGGAGGATTTCATATAGGCGATCAACTGATCGTTGTCCACCGGCAGGAACCTGAGGCTCCAGTCCGCCTGGAGGGCAGGGTTTTCCCGCCGGATGGCGTTCACCCGGGCGATCAGGTCCCGCAGGCTGTCGGAGCGGTCGAGGTCCCAATGGCGCAGCTGGTACTTCTCCGAGTCCTTGTATTCTTCGCTGCCCGGTTCTCGGGGTTCGCGCTCTTGCAGCTCGAAAGCTGGCCCGTAGATTCCATAGCTCGCCGCCAGGGTGGCCGCCAGTAGCAGCCGGCAGGTGAAGGCCGGCCGGCCGCCGAACTGGAGGAATTCGGTGAGGATGTCAGGGGTGTTGGGCCAGACGTTGGGCCGGAAGTACTCCCGCCCCTCGCCCTGGGTGAGCTCGGTGAAGTAGGCGGTCAACTCCTGCTTGGTGTTGCGCCAGGCGAAGTAGGTATAGGACTGGGTGAAGCCCAGCTTGGCGAGCCGGTGCATCACCTTGGGTCGCGTGAAGGCTTCCGACAGAAAAATCAGCTCGGGGTGCTTGCGCTTGAGCTCCCCAATCACCCACTCCCAGAAAGGGAAAGGCTTGGTATGGGGGTTGTCCACGCGAAAGATTCTCACACCCTGCTCGATCCAGAACTCGAACACGCTTTTGAGCTCCGCCCACAAGGAGGCCCAGGCCTCCCCCTCGAAGTGGAAGGGGTAGATGTCCTGGTATTTCTTGGGCGGATTTTCCGCGTACTGCACCGTGCCGTCCGGGCGCCAGCGGAACCATTCCGGGTGCTCCTTCACGTAGGGATGGTCCGGCGCGCACTGGAAGGCGATATCCAGCGCGATCTCGAGGCCGTGTTCCCGGGCCTTCTCCACCAGGCGGCGAAAGTCAGCGAGCGTGCCGAGCTGGGGATGCACCGCCTTGTGGCCTCCTTCTACGGCGCCGATGGCCCAGGGGCTGCCCACGTCATCGGGGCTGGCCTCCAGGGTGTTGTTTTTCCCCTTGCGGCGCACCCGGCCGATGGGATGAATCGGAGGGAGGTAGAGCACGTCGAAGCCCATGGACGCGATGTAGGCGAGCCGCGCCTCCACGTCCCGGAAGGTGCCGTGACGGCCCGGCTCGGGGCTGGCGGAACGGGGGAACAGCTCGTACCAGGTGGAAAAGCGGGCCCGCACCCGGTCCACCACCACTTCCAGCTCCCGGCCGGCATGGGCGGCCAAGCGCCGGTCGGGATGGCGCATCGCCAGCTCTGCGAGCCCCTCGTCCAGGCCGATACGGCGCGCCTCCCCGGCTTCCCGGCCTTGCGCCAGGCGCCCGGCCCACTCCCGCAGCGCTTGGGCCTCAGTCGTGGGCGCCCGCTCGGCCGCCTCGAGGATCAGTCTGGCGCCCACCTGGGCGGCCACCAGGATGTCCTCGGCTTCGGAGCGGCGGGCAAACTCGTGCCGCCAGGACAGGAAAGGGTCCACCCAGGCGGTCACGGTATAGCGGTAGCGGCCCAGGCGCTCTACCGGGAAGCTCCCGCGCCAGCGGTCGTTGCCCAGGGGCTTCATCGCCGCCTCACGCCACTCGCTGTCCGCCTCGTGGCGGTAGCGCAGCACGCAGACCAGCACGTCGTGGCCATCGGCGAAGGCATCCGCTTCCACCACCACCCGCTCGCCGATCACCCGCTTGATGGGGAAGCGGCCGCAATCCACCTCCGGGCGCACAGCCTCGATCACCGCCCGTACGCGCCCGTCCCGGGGGGCGGCAGACACCTTCTCAGGCAGGGTCTGGGGGGCGTCCACGTTCATCCCTCGTGGGTAAAATAGAGCACAGCGAGGGGCGGGAGGGTGAGGGTGAGCGAGTGGAAGCGCCCGTGGGCGGGCACCGGAGCAGCTTCCACGCCGCCCAGGTTGCCAGCGCCGCTTCCCCCATAAAAGGGCGAGTCCGAGTTGAGCGCTTCTCGCCAGAAGCCCCGGTGGGGAACGCCCACGAGGTAGTTCTGGCGCAGGACCGGAGTGAAGTTGCACACCACCAGGATCGTACGCTTGCGGTCCCGGGAGAAGCGCAAAAAAGAAAGAACACTCGCCTGGGCGTCGTGGCAGTCCACCCACTCGAAGCCTTCGTGATGGAAGTCCAGCTCGTACAGCGCCGGTTCGGTGGTGTAGAAGCGGTTCAGGTCCGCCACCCACTGCCGCACTCCGCCGTGCTCCGGATACTGCAGCACGTGCCACTCCAGGCTTTCGTCGTGCTGCCACTCTCGCCGCTGGCCAAATTCCCCCCCCATGAACAATAGCTTCTTGCCCGGGTGGGCCCACATGTAGCCGTAGAGCAGGCGCAGATTGGCGAACTGCTGCCAGCAGTCGCCTGGCATTTTGCCGATCAGGGAACCTTTGCCATGCACCACCTCATCGTGGGAGAGGGGTAGGACGAAGTTCTCGTAAAAAGCGTACCAGATGCTGAAGGTGAGCCGGTCGTGGTGATACTTACGGTAGATGGGATCCTGGCGCATATAGTCCAGGGTGTCGTGCATCCAGCCCATGTTCCACTTCATGCCGAAGCCCAGGCCTCCCAGGTAGGTGGGGCGCGATACCATGGGCCAGGAAGTGGATTCCTCGGCGATGGTCTGCACGTCAGGGTAGGCCTGGTATACCAGCTCGTTCAGCTTGCGCAGAAACGCGATCGCCTCCAGGTTCTCCTTGCCGCCGTAGGCGTTGGGGACCCATTCGCCTTCTTTGCGCCCATAGTCCAGGTACAACATGGAGGCGACCGCATCCACCCGCAGCCCGTCGATATGGTACTTGTCCAGCCAGAACAGGGCGCTCGATAAAAGGAAAGCCCGCACTTCGTGGCGTCCGTAGTTGAAAATGTAGCTGTTCCATTCGGGGTGAAAGCCCTGCTTGGGATCGGCGTGCTCGTAGAGATAGGTACCGTCGAAATAGCACAGTCCGTGACCGTCGCTGGGGAAATGGGAGGGGACCCAATCGAGGATCACGCCTATGCCGTGCTGATGCAGCGTGTCCACCAGGTACATGAAATCCTGGGGAGTGCCGTAGCGGGCGGTGGGGGCGAAATAGCCGGTCACCTGGTAGCCCCAGGAGCCGAAGAAAGGATGTTCGGTGATTGGTAGCAGCTCCACGTGGGTAAAGCCCATGCTTTTTGCGTACTCGGCCAGGGGCAGCGCGATCTCCCGGTAGTTAAGCGAACGGTGACCGTCCTCGGGCACGCGGCGCCAGGAGCCCAGGTGTACCTCGTAGATGGAGATGGGGGCGTCCAGGGCGTTACGCCGGCGTCGGCTCGCCATCCATTCCTGGTCGTGCCACTCGTAATCCAAGCGCCAGGCGCGGGAAGCGGTCTGGGGGGGTATTTCCCAGTAAAAAGCGAAGGGATCGCCCTTATCAGCCTGGTAATCGTGGAAGCGGGAATGGATGCGGTACTTGTACGCTTGCCCCGGGCGCACGTGGGGCACGAAACCCTCCCAGATACCGGAGCCGTCATCCCGAACCCGCAGAGGGTGGGCGGCGGGGTCCCAGTCGTTGAAATCGCCCATGACGGATACATGGCGAGCGTTGGGCGCCCACACGGCGAACCGGGCACCCGGGAGGCCACCCTCGCTCGTGAAATGGCAGCCCATCTTCTCATACAGACGAGCGTGGTTGCCTTCCTTGAAGAGATAGATGTCGTGCTCGGTGAGCACAGAGGCGGCGGCGCGTTCGCCGGTCAGGTCCATCATGAGGTTCAAACCTTTCCCTTGGCCGGGCACGCGGGCACTTCGGTTGGGGCTTGGCCCGGGAACCGAAGTCTTCGGATGCCCGGCGCTGCGCAACAGCTCGAAACCGCTGACGGATGCGCCCGCGCAAAAGGGGGCGCGCCGATGGAGTGGACGCTTCTTGTGCGAAAGCTCGACGCTCACTATAGCACAGCACACTCCACGGGCCAACCCGCGCATGATTCACCGTCAGAAGGTCCTCTCCCGAGCGGGGGACGCGATGAACGACATGATTTGCCGCGGACGATTGGACGGGGGACAGCCGCGCCGGGGGACAAGGGGCGCGCTCTTGCGGCGGCAGCTAAGGGATCAAAACGCGGCCACCAGGCGTCGCAGTGGTGTCTTGCCTGCGCCCATTCTTCAGGACGTCCGCGCGGGTTTGGGCCGCATCGCCTCCCCGGAGGGAAGAGGACGCGACGTTTTGGGCACTTGCCTTTCGGAGGGCCGTTTCATCCCGACCCGGCGCCGGATCCACCGCGGTCCTCGAGCCCGCAGACGTCCCAGGGCAGGACCGGGGAACGGATACCCCGCGGTTCGGTCCTCCCCGTGGGAACCCGGGATGGGGTCAGCCCTGGAGCCCGAGCACACCCCGTGTTTCACACCTTGCCGAGCAAGGCGATGCTTCGTTCAAAAGGTCCCATGTACCTCATCGCCGTGATCATGGAGCCCTGGAATTTGAGCTTCTTGGTAAGCAGGGCCGCGCGCCCCGACAGGGTGCCCTCGCGCAGGCGCTGCCAGTTTTCCTCGCTTGCCTTCATCACGAAGTCGGGCTTGGCGGGCGCCCTCTCCCACGCCGTAGCCGTCGCTTTGCCGTCCTCCACCCGCAGGAAGGCGCTGGGACGGGAGCCGTCTTCCCACCCGTATTCGATCCAGGCGGTAAACCCCTTGAGCCCCTGCACCAGCATGGGATCGGCATTCCACGCCAGCCGATAGCGCTCGGCCCAATCCGCAGTCAGAAAGTCCTCCATGCTTTTCCTTTCATGGATGAGGTTAAAAGGGCCGGCCATCTGGCCGGCCGCAACGGTCAGGACGTCGAAAGCGCTTTGTAAATCTCGTTGAACGAGGCTTCCCCGACCCGGGCGAAGACACCTTTGTTGCCCATTACGCATACCGCGTATTTAGGGCCCGCCACGGCGAATCCCGTGGCGGGTGTCCAGCCCGACTCGCCGCTCATGGCGGTATAACCGTCGGCCTGCATCCGCATCATGTGCATATTGGCCGCGCACATGGCCGCTGCCATGGCCGCCTCATCCTCGGTGATGTCTCCGACATAGCCGGTGAGCTTGCCGTCGTCGGAAAAGGTGCCGGCGGCGAACACACCCTTGAGTTTGAGCAGTTTTTTGAAATCAGTCATGGTTCCTCCTCACAGGGACGCCAGAACTTCGAAGGCTTTGTCGAAATCCGCGTCTTTGTTGCGCACGAATACCCCCACGTTGCCCACGATGAGGGCGGAATTTTCCGGCCCCGACACGGCGAAGCCCCGCGCGGGCTCGAAACCTTCCTTGCCGGTATAAGCGGTCCAGCCCGAGGCTTGCATCTTGAACATCAGCATGTTGGCAGCACACATCTGGGCGGCGATCTTCGCCGCCTGCAAGCTCACGCTGCCCACGTAGCTGATGAGCTCGCCCGTGGGGGAAAACTCCCCGGCGGCGAAAGCACCGGGAATACTCATGGCCTTTTTCAGGTCTGCCATGGTCTTGCCCTCCTGCATTCGAGACAGGGACGGCCCCTGCGTCCTGGCTCCTGCAAGCCCGATGCCAGTTTGTAAGCCCATGATTCATTGCAGTTTTTTACAATCAGTCGGGGTGCAACTGTTGCAATATATGTTGCAGTTGTTGCAACGCTCAGCTGTTGCCCACCGTTGATCAATGAGTTAGATTTTGTGTTTCCGTTGCGCAACGGGCATCGCCATGGCCCTTTCCCAACTCCTCCAGAACGAAGAAATTCTGGAAGGGCTGCTTGCCGGCCTGGATCAGGGCATCCTTCTGACCCAACTGGACGGCCACGTCTCCTTCGCCAACGACGCCGTGCGGGAGTTGCTGGAGATTCCCGACGAGCGGCCGATCGTCAGCCTCACCGACGTGGGGGGGGTCAATCTCAAGCTCGCCATTACCCGCGGCTTGATCGAACGCGGTTTCGTCGATGCCGTCAGCCGCCGCCAGCAGGGGATCGTAACCATGGAGCGCTGGTTCGATCTGCCCTCGGGACGCCGGTGTCTGGAGTTGCGCACCGGCATCATCGAACGGCCGCGGGGAAGTCCCGTGCGGCTCGTGCTGCTCAGGGACGTGACCGATTTGAAACGGCTTCGGGAGGCCTCGGGGGAGCGCTCACCGCCCGACTTCATCACCCGCGATCCGCAGATGCGGGAAGTGCTGCGGCAGCTTGACCAGGTGGCCCCCACGGAAGCCTATGTGCTGCTGCAGGGGGAGTCGGGCACCGGCAAGAACGTGCTCGCGCGGCAGTTGCACCGGTTAAGTCCCCGCAAGGCGCGGCCGCTCATCGAAGTGAACTGCGCAGCGATTCCCTCGGAGCTGCTGGAGTCGGAATTCTTCGGCCATGTGCGGGGCGCCTTCACCGGCGCCACGAGTGAGCGCATCGGGCGTTTCGCTGCAGCCCACGGCGGCACGCTGTTTCTGGACGAGGTCGGGGAGGTGCCCCTGCACCTGCAGGCCAAGTTTCTGAAGGCGGTGCAGGAACAGAGTTTCGAGCCGGTAGGCTCGAACAAGAGCCAGACGGTGGACGTGCGCATCGTCTCGGCTTCCAACCGCAATCTGAAGGACGCGGTGGAAGCGCGCCAGTTCCGGGCCGACCTGTATTACCGGTTGTCGGTCATCACCCTCCACGTGCCGCCCCTGCGGGCGCGCAAGGCGGACATCCCTCTGCTCATCGATCATTTCCTCGATCGCCTCGTCAGTCGCGGCTACGGGCGGGCGGTGCTTGCCCCTGAGGCGTTGCGGCGGCTTCTGGACTACCCCTGGCCGGGCAATGTGCGGGAACTGGAAAACGCCATGGAACACGCCCTCATCTGTGCGGTGGACGGGGTGATTCGCCCCGAGAGCCTACCTCAGGACGTGCGCGACTACCCCGCCCACGGCGCCGTGCTGCCGCTGGGCGGCGCCGCGGCGGCGGCCAACCCCGATCAGCATCAACGGGGCCAGATCCTGTTCGCTCTCAAGCGCTGCGACGGCAACAAGACCGCTGCGGCGAAGATGCTGGGTATCGACCGGGTGACCCTGTGGCGCCGGATGCGCAAGCTGGGACTGGGTTGATCCGGTCAGGGTGCGACCAGGCCTGGTATTGACGGTCTATTGAAACCTCGTCCGTGCGGACGAGCCGATGAATTCCGTCCCCCCTCTATTCCGAACACTGTGATGCAAGGCACCCTGGAGAGCCGGGGCGCCGGCACCTCCCTGACTTAAGAGAGCGCATGCTGGAACGCTGTCCCCTCGCAGGCAGCCTCCTGCGGCGACACCTGGGAAGCGCAGGCGCCGGATTCGGGGTATCGATCGCTCCGCGGGCTTCACCAAGGCATCGCTTTCGAGGGAGCAGCGCGAGCAGCCGGCGGCCTGCCGCGAAGGCCGGACTCCTGATCCACCCATCCTGCGAGCATGCCGTACACCCAGTTTGAAACTCCCCTGTATGATTGCCACCCCATGGGGAAGGAAGGAGCAGGGCCGCAGGAAGAGCCGTTACTCGCGGAATGCGCGGCGCGAGCAGAGGCGCTGCTTAAGGCGAACCTGACACCCCATGGCATCCGTGCGGCGGCGCCGGGCCGGCACGCCCGGGCGCGGGGCTACGATGCCGTGTTTGCCCGGGATGCGGGCCTGTGCGTGCTCGCCATGGCGCGTTCTCGCGATCCCGACCTCATCCAGGGGGCCCGGGCGAGTCTCGAGACCTTGGCCCGCCACCAGGCGGACAACGGCCAGATCCCCAAGTTCGTGCGCCTGCGGGAGCGAGAGGCCGACTTCTGGTACGTGGGCTGCATCGACGCCACCTTGTGGTGGCTGATCGCTGCCCGCCATTATGTGCAGCTCACCGGCGACCACGCCTTCGAGCGCTCCCACGCCGCGGCAATGGAGCGGGGACTGCACTGGCTGCGATGCCAGGAGCATCCAAAACTGGGGCTCGTGGCGCAAAACGAGGCGGCAGACTGGGCCGACATTATGCCCCGCTCGGGCTATGTTCTCTATTCCAACGCCTTGTGGTACTACGTCAAGCGGCTTTACCGCTTGCCGGGGGAGCGGGAGACACGGCACCACTTCAACCACCTGTTCTTTCCTTTCTCCGGCGAGTTGCCGGAGTACCGTCGGTTGCGCCTGCTCGGCCATTTCGTGCGCCGCAAGGCCCAGAACCGGGAGCTTTATTTGTCCTTCGTCAACTTTTCCTTCTGGGGAGAGGAGGGGGACGTGCTTGGCAATCTCCTGGCGCTGCTGCTGGGGCTTGCTTCCGAGAGCCGCGCCCGGGGCATCCTTCGCGTCCTGGAGCGAAACGAAGTGGAGCGGCCGGTGCCGGTACGGGTGACGCTTTCCCCCATAGAGCCGGGCACGCCCCTGTGGCGTGCCTACATGGGACGGCACCGGCAGAACCTGGCTTACCAGTACCATAACGGCGGGTGCTGGCCCTTCGTCGGTGGCTTCTGGGTGATGGGGCTCGCCGCCCTGGGCGAGAAAGTCAAGGCCCGGGCGGCCCTTGCCCGGCTTGCCCAGACCAACGCCGCGGGCGGCTGGGCTTTTTATGAGTGGTTTCACGGTCGCACCGGCGAACCCATGGGGATGCGGGGGCAATCCTGGAGCGCGGCCGCCTTCCTGCTGGCCCATGCCTCCTTGGCAGGGCGGATCTTCTGAAACGCTTCTGCCTGGAGACCCCACTAATTTATTAATGAGGCAGAGGAGGAGCAGATCCATGGACCAGAAGGTTTATTTATACGTGGGCGAAGAACTCGCCCGTTATGGCTTTCCCGACGGCCATCCCTTCGGCCCCGATCGCCAGGCTGCGTTCCTGAGGGAGGCAACCCGCCAGGGCCTGCACCGGCAGGCGGCGCTGAGAAGGCCGGTAGTGGCGAATCGGGAGGCGCTGGAGCGCTTCCATACCCCGGATTACCTGGAACAGGTGGAGCGGGCTTCCCGGGCCGGGCGGGGTTATCTCGACTATGGGGACACGCCGGCCTTCCCCGGCATTTTTGAAGCGGCAGCCGCGGTGGTGGGCTCGGCGCTAGACGGGCTGCGGCGGCTCATGGAGGGGGAATGCCGCCGCACTTTCCAGGCGATCGGGGGTCTGCATCACGCCCGCCGTGCCCGAGCGGCGGGCTTCTGCGTGTTCAACGACACGGGGGTGCTGATCGAAACCTTGCGGCGGGACTATGGCATCCGCCGCGTGGCTTACGTGGACATCGATGTCCATCATGGTGACGGGGTCTTTTACGCCTACGAAGACGACCCGGACGTGATCGTGGCAGACGTCCACGAAGACGGCCGCTACCTCTACCCGGGAACGGGCCACGCCGACGAGACGGGCACCGGAACCGCCCAGGGAACCAAGCTCAACGTGCCCATGCCTCCGGGGGCCGGGGACGAGGCGTTCTTTCAGGCGTGGGAGCGGGTCGAGGACCACCTGCGCCGGTTCGCGCCCGAGTTCGTGATTTTGCAGTGCGGTGCGGACAGCCTGGCGGGGGATCCCTTGGCGCACCTGCGCTACTCCTCGGCGGCCCATGCCCATGCAGCGCGGCGGCTAGCCGCCCTCGCCGAGGAGTACGCCCAGGGACGACTCATGGCTTTCGGCGGCGGGGGTTACGACCGCCCCAATCTGGCAACGGCCTGGAGCGCCGTGCTGAAGGAGCTGGTGGAGGCCCCCTGACCCCGGCGCCCTTTCTTTCGAGCCAGGCCCCGAGGGCCGGGAAAGGATATTTGCGCCCGCGGGCAATTGTTCCTAGACTGGCAACGGGTCTCGGACTCAGTCTACCAAGGAGGGGCAAACAATGAAGAACCCGCTGGATTCGTTGTGGGGCACCATCATTTCCGGCCTCGTCATTACGGTGATCCTCTATTACATTGTCAAGTTCGCCCTGGGAGGCTGACTATGGAATTCGTTCAGCTCGGCATCGGCCGCTGGATCCACATCCTGGCCGGCATCATGTGGATCGGGTTGCTTTACTACTTCAACTTCGTCCAGGTGGATGCCCTGAAAGCCGCCCAGGCCGATGGCACCGCCGCCGGCATCACCAAGCACGTGGCACCCCGGGCGCTGCTCTACTTCCGCTGGGCGGCGGTGGTGACATGGCTCGCGGGGGCCAATCTGTTGGGGAAGCATTTCTTCGACGCGTTTTTCTTTCTCGATCGAGCCTTCGTCCCCATTGGGGTCGGAGCTTGGCTTGGCACCATCATGCTATTCAACGTGTGGGTGCTCATCTGGCCCAACCAGAAGAAGATCCTGGGTCTCACCCAGGCCACCGACGAGGAGAAGAACCGGGCGCGGCGTGTGGCCTTCCTCGCCTCCCGCACCAACACCATGCTCTCCATCCCCATGATCTTTTTCATGGTGGCAAGCGGCGGAGTGCTACGCACCGCCTTTTTTGGCTGAGGCGGCATGGTGTAGACTTGCGCCGGTAGACCCACGAGTCCTTCCCGGGAGGCGGGCGGCCTGCCGCTTGCCTCCGCCGGCAGTCCCCCCAAGGGGTAATCGCCTCCCCAGCGTTTTCCCGCCGGGGTGTATCCACCGCGTTGTAGCGCGGTGGCGTTCCAGCCGGACAAGCGATGCATGCCCCTTGGGCGGCGCTAGGGCTGTCTCTTGACAGAAGCGGGCGCGAGCCGGTGAGGTGCATCCGGCCCCGGGCGTCTTCGTGGAATACTCGGGTGAGATCTGCACAACCAAGAAAGGAGAATCCTCATGCAGCACGTCCTTCCCCCTCTGCCGTATCCCATGGATGCCCTGGAGCCCCACATCTCTAGGGAAACCCTGGAATATCACTACGGCAAGCATCACCAGGCCTACGTGACCAATTTGAACAACCTGATCCAGGGCACCGCCTTCGAAAAGCTATCGCTGGAGCAGATCGTCAAGGAAGCGCCGGCGGGAGCCATTTTTAACAACGCGGCCCAGGTCTGGAACCACACGTTCTATTGGAATTCCCTTTCTCCCCAAGGAGGGGGGGAGCCCTCGGGCAAGCTCGCCGAGGCTGTCCGAAACAAGTGGGGCTCTTTCGAAGCGTTCAAGGAAGCCTTCAGCAAGGCCGCGGTGGGCAACTTCGGCTCGGGTTGGACCTGGTTGGTCAAGAAGGCCGACGGCACTTTGGACATCGTGAACACCTCCAACGCCCAGACACCCCTCACTGGTCCGGATATCCCGCTCCTCACCTGTGACGTGTGGGAGCACGCTTACTACATCGACTATCGCAACCGGCGTCCAGACTACGTAGGGGCTTTCTGGAAGATCGTGAATTGGGAATTTGCCTCCAAGAACTTCGGCGCCTAATCTAAAGTAAGTTCTTAAGTTATGGGGTGGAGCGGATCGGCGCTGGAGGCCCCAGGATGTCCTGGGGCCTGTCAACCACCGCCGGTGTTGCGCGTTTTTAGCTAGCGACCGGTTTTCCGGTCGCGGCCTTTTCATATCAATACCTAACCTTAACGAGGAAAAAATGCGTAAGCTGCTATCTGCCCTGTTCGCGTCCCTGATCGCCCTCGGGCTTGCCGCCAATCCCGTGATGGCGCAGGAAAAGAAGGAAGAGAAGAAGGAACTGAAGGCCGAAGAGAAGAAGGCGGGCGAGAAGAAGAAGGAAGAGAAGAAGAAGGAAGAAGTAAAGAAAGAGGAAAAGAAGTAACCGGCACGACCGGTTTTCCTCGAAAAGGCAGGGCGGGGCGCCCTGCCTTTTTTCTTCCCGTCGCCGTCACGGGTGACGGGGTAAAATTATAATTTTTGATTTCTCTCCATGGTGTGGAAGCCCAATGTCACGGTGGCGGCCGTGGTGGAGCAGGACGGCCGATTTCTTTTGGTAGAAGAGCGCACACGCAAGGGGCGCCGGTTCAATCAGCCGGCGGGTCACCTGGAACCCCACGAGACCTTGATGGAAGCGGTGGCCCGGGAAACCCTGGAGGAGACCGGTTACCGCTTCGCTCCCCAATGGTTGCTGGGGGTCTACCGCTGGCATTACCTGGAGACCGGCACCACCTATCTGCGCTTCGCCTTCTGCGGGATGGTGACCGGTCACGAGCCTGAGCGCCCCCTGGATCGGGGCATCGTCCGGGCCGCTTGGTTTGCCCCGGAGGAGATTCGGGCCAGCCGGGAACGGCACCGCAGCCCCTTGGTGCTGCGCTGCCTGGAAGACTACCTCGCCGGCCGGCGCTATCCCCTGGACGTCTTGACCCACCTCGGCTGACCCATGGCCCGCTCCCGCGTGGTTGTCGGCCTGTCCGGCGGCGTCGATTCCTCCGTCGCGGCCCTGCTCCTCAAGGAACAGGGCTTCGAGGTGGTCGGCCTGTTCATGAAAAATTGGGAAGAGGACGATGACGAGGAATATTGCACCGCCCGCCAGGACCTGGTGGATGCGGTCTCGGTGGCGGAGGTTCTGGGCATCGAAATCGAGGCGGTCAACTTTTCCCGCGAGTATAAGGAACGGGTGTTCAGCCATTTCCTGGCGGAGCACCGGGCCGGGCGCACGCCCAACCCGGACGTGCTGTGCAACGCCGAAATCAAGTTCAAGGCGTTTCTGGACCATGCGCTCGGCATGGGGGCGGACTGGATCGCCACCGGCCACTACGCCCAGGTGCGGGAAGTCGACGGGAAGTACCAGTTGCTCAAGGCCGAGGACGGCACCAAGGACCAGAGCTATTTCCTGTACCGTCTGAACCAGGAACAACTTAGCCGCACTCTCTTTCCTCTGGGTAAGCTCTACAAGCGGGAGGTGCGGGAGATCGCTCGCCGGGCAGGCCTTCCGGTCCACGACAAGAAAGACTCCACCGGCATCTGCTTCATCGGTGAGCGGCCGTTTCGCGAATTTCTCGGACGCTACCTGCCCCAGCAGCCCGGTCCCATGGAAACGCCCGAGGGCGAGGTAGTGGGGCGCCATGTGGGGCTCATGTTCTACACCATCGGCCAGCGCCATGGTCTAGGCATCGGCGGCCCCGGCGCGCCCTGGTACGTGGCGGGCAAGGACTTGGCCCGCAATGCGCTGATCGTGGTGCAAGGCCAGGACCATCCTTGGCTCTGGCGCGATACCCTCACCTGCACCGACTTGTCCTGGGTGAGCGGAGAAGTCCCCCGATGCCACTGGGTCTACGCCGCCAAGACCCGCTACCGGCAGCCCGATGCCCCGTGCACGATCGATAGCGTCGTGGACGGCCGCGCCACGATTCGCTTCGCCGCGCCCCAATGGGCGGTCACCCCGGGCCAGTCGGTGGTGATCTACGAGAGCCGGGTATGCCTCGGCGGTGGCCTCATCGAATGAGCTGCTTACTCCGAGTGAGCCCTGCCGCAATCTAGGTCTGGGAGGGGGCCGTGTCGCTGAACGAGGGACGTTTGCTGAGCTTGTCGTAGAGCCGCTTGAGGTTGGGGTGGGCGCTAGCCCAATCCAGGTCGGGCAGCCGCAGGCTGAGCCATCCCAGACAGCAACCCACGGCAATGTCGGCCAGGGAGTAACCTTCCCCGTGGCACCAGCTTTTTTCCCCCAGCTCCTCGGCCATCATTTCCAGGCCGGCGGTCACCTTCCGCTGTTGCCGCTCGATCCACGCGCTGCTCTGCTGGGTGGAAGGGCGTTTCCCTTCCCGGTAGACGGCGATGGCCGCCTCCAGTACCCCGTCAGCGAGGGCCTCCCATCGGCGCACCATTACCCGGGGGCGGCCGTTGTCGGGAATAAGCCGGGACACGGGCGTGAGCCCGTCCAGGTATTCCACGATCACTCGGGAGTCGAAGAGCGCGGTACCGTCGTCCATGAGAAGGACAGGTACTTTGCCCAGGGGATTGAACCGGGGAATGGGGGTGGCTTCGTCCCAGGGGTCGTGCTGTTCGAACTCGCACTCGATGCGCTTTTCCGCCATCACGACCCGCACTTTGCGCACGAAGGGGCTGGTCAGGGATCCGAGAAGCTTCATGAAAAGGTGTGGCTCGCGTCGAAGAACGGGAGCGAATTATAGCATTGGCGAAAGGCCGCTTCTTCTGCGGGTACGTCCGGAGCTCCGTGATAGAATTGTTTTTTTTCGCAGCCATTCATGAGCCTTTCTCCCCTCACGGCCCTGTCCCCGCTCGATGGGCGCTATCATGCCAAAGTGGAGCGCCTGCGGGATTGGTTCAGCGAGGCCGCCTTGATCCGGTTTCGGGTCAAAGTGGAAATCGAGTGGCTATTGGCTCTCGCCGCCGAGCCCGCCATCCGGGAGCTTCCCGCCTTTTCGCCCACCGCGGTGCAGGCCCTGCGGGGGCTCGCGCAGCGCTTCGGTCCCGAGGACGCCGCGGCGGTGAAGGCGATCGAAGCGCGCACCAACCACGATGTCAAGGCCATCGAGTACTGGCTTCGGGAGCGGCTCTGCGGCCAGCCGGAAGCGCAGCGCGCCCTGGGTTTCATCCACTTCGCCTGCACTTCGGAAGACATCAATAACCTGGCCTATGGCCTGATGCTGCAAGGGGCGCGGCGGGAGGTGCTGCTGCCCTTGCTTGGGCGGCTGGAGGAGGCGCTCGTCGCACTCGCCCACCGTTTGGCCGACCAGCCCATGCTGGCACGCACCCACGGGCAGCCTGCCTCTCCCACCACCCTAGGCAAGGAGATGGCGAACGTGGCGTATCGGCTGCGCCGGGCACGCCGCCGCCTCGAGGCGGTGATGCTCACCGGCAAGATGAACGGGGCAGTGGGCAATTACAACGCCCACCGGGTGGCTTACCCAGACTTCGACTGGGAGGGCTTCGCCCAACGCTTCGTGGAAAGCCTGGGCCTCGCCTTTAATCCTTATACCATCCAGATCGAACCCCACGACGCCATGGCCGAGTTATTCGATGCCCTGGCCGCCGCCAACACCGTGTGCATCGATCTGGATCGGGACCTCTGGGGTTACATCTCCCTGGGCTATTTCAAGCAACGGGCGAAACCCGAGGAGGTGGGCTCCTCCACCATGCCCCACAAGGTGAACCCCATCGACTTCGAGAACTCGGAAGGCAATTTGGGGCTCGCGAACGCGCTGCTGCGGCACTTCTCGGAGAAGCTTCCCGTATCCCGCTGGCAGCGGGATCTCACCGACTCCACGGTGCTGCGTAACGTGGGTGTTGCCTTGGGCCATAGCCTGTTGGGCTACGAGGCCCTGCTCCAGGGGCTCGAGAAGCTGGAGGCCAACCCGCCCCGGATCGAGGAGGATCTGGACGGGGCCTGGGAAGTGTTGGCGGAGGCGGTGCAGACGGTGATGCGCCGCCACGGGCTTCCCGACCCTTACGAGCAGCTCAAGGGACTCACCCGGGGCAAGGGAACCCTCACTCGGGAGGCGCTGCACCAATTCATCCAGGCTCTCCCGTTGCCCGAGCCGGAAAAGGTGCGGCTGCTGAGCCTTACCCCCCGGGATTACACCGGCCTGGCAGCCCGGCTTGCCCGGGAGATCTGAGTCCTCTTTCCGCGCGGGCACCGGCTTGAAATTCCGGGGGCTGGCCTCAATGTTTCGAGCGGTCTGATCGGGAGTGGGAAAAATGAGCGCCCATGCACTGGACGTCAATGCCTCGGATTTCGAGGCGGTGGTGATCGAAGGCTCGAAGCGCCGGCCCGTGCTAGTGGACTTCTGGGCCGCGTGGTGTGCCCCTTGCCGGGCTCTCAAGCCCATCCTGGAGAAGCTGGCAGAGGAATACCAGGGCCGCTTCCTCCTGGCCAAGGTGAATTCCGACGAGAACCCGGCGCTCGCCATGCGCTATGGCGTGCGCGGCATTCCCAACGTGAAGGCTTTTGTGGACGGGCAGGTGCGCGACGAGTTCTCCGGCGCGCTGCCCGAGTCCATGGTGCGGCAATTCATCGAGCGACTTTTCCCTTCCCGGGCCGAGCTGCTGCGCCGGCAGGCGGCGGCCCTGCGCGCCGCGGGCCAGGCGGCGGAGGCCCTGGCGCGCCTGGACGAGGCCCAGGCCTTGGAGCCGCAAAACGAAGGCATCCAAGTGGATCGAGCAGAGATCCTGCTCGATCTGGGCCGGGCGGAGGAGGCGAAAGCGCTGCTGGAGGGTCTTTCCATCTTCGCGCGCGACGAACCGCGGGTGGCGGCCCTTGTCGCCCGGGCCGAATTTGCCGGCGCCGAGAAGGAGGACGCCCAGACGCTGCGGGGGCGCATCGGCGCCGATCCTGGGGACCTGGAGGCCCGGCTCAGGCTGGCGCGCCACTATGCGAGCCGGGGGGAGTACGAGCCAGCCCTCGCCGAGCTCCTGGAAGTCGTTCGCCGGGACCGGGGCAGCTGGAAGGAGGCGGCGCGCAAGACCATGCTCTCCATCTTCGACTTGCTGGGCAATCAGGGGGAGCTGGTGAGCCGGTACCGGCGGTTGCTGGCGAGCGCCCTTTATTGACGCGCCGCCGCCCGCTGGCGCAGGTACTCGAAGATCCCCGGGGAGATGGACAGGAGAATGATGCCCAGGATCACCAGGGTGAGGTTCGCCTTGACCCAGGGCAGGTTGCCAAAGTAGTAGCCGGCGTAGGTAAGAGAGGTGACCCACAGAATCGCGCCCGTCACGTTGTAGAACAAAAAGCGCCCATAGTCCATGGTGCCGATGCCGGCGACGAAGGGGGCAAAGGTGCGGATAATGGGCACGAAGCGGGCAATGATAATGGTCTTGCCGCCATGTCGCTCGTAGAAGCGGTGGGTGCGCTCCAAGTACTCCCTCCTGAAAAACCGGGCGTTCTCCTCGTGGAACACCCGCGGCCCGACCGCCTTGCCGATCCAGTAGTTGACCGTGTCCCCCAGGATGGCGGCCGCGATGAGCAGCAGCACCACCAGATGAACGTCCATCGCTCCCGCCGCAGCGAGGGTGCCAGCGACGAAGAGCAGCGAGTCGCCCGGGAGAAACGGTGTTACCACCAGCCCGGTTTCGCAGAAGACGATCAGGAATAGCAGGGCATAGATCCACACCCCGTAGTTTTCCACCACCCAGATGAGGTAGCGATCCAGGTGGATCAGGAGATCGACAAGGGTGGCGAGATCCACGGGCGCGGTCTTTACTCCGAGGTTACGGCGTTGCGTCCGCCTGGCTCTTTTTTTCCGGCTTGACGAAGTCGGCGCGGGAGACCCCGAGCCACATCACCACGGGGCTGGCCACCAGCACCGATGAGTAGGTGCCGACCACGATGCCGATGGTGAGGGCCAGAGCGAAGTTGAACAGTGTCTCGCCGCCGAAGAACAGGATGGCCAGCACCATGAGCTGGGTCGTGCCCGAGAGGATCACGGTGCGCGCCAGGGTCTGGGTGATGGAGTGGTCAATGATCTCGGCCGTGCTCGCTTTGCGCATCTTCTTGAAGTTCTCCCGGATGCGGTCGAACACCACCACGGTGTCGTTGACCGAGTAGCCGAGGATCGCCAACACCGCTGCCAGGACCGTAAGAGAAAATTCCCAGTGGAACAGGGCGAACAGGCCTAGGATGAAAACGATGTCGTGGGCGGTGGCGACCATGGCGCCCACGGCGAAGCGCCACTCGAAACGCACCGCGAGATAAATCATGATGCCGATGGTAACCACCAGCAGGGCGAGGGAGCCGTCGTAGAGGAGTTCCGCCCCTACCTGGGGGCCGACGAACTCGACCCGCTGGAGCTGCACCGTGGCATCCGCCGCCTTGAGGGCGGCGAGTACCTGCTCCGAGAGCTGGGCTGAAGTGACGCCCTCCCGCACCGGAAGCCGGATCAGCACGTCGCGGGCGGTACCGAAGGTCTGCGCGACGGCGTCGCTGAAACCGGCGCCGCTCAGAGTGGCCCGAATCTTCGGCAAATCGGCGGCGTGCGGGTAGGTCACTTCCATGACCGTGCCGCCGGTGAAGTCCACTCCCAGGTTCAAGCCGCGGAAGACGAGCGCCCCCACGGCGAGGGCGAAGAATACCGAGGAGACGATGATCGTCGCTCGGGCGTACTTCATGAACGGAAGGTCGCGCTTGAGGCGGATGATCTCGAGCATGACGAAGGTCTACCTGGGGCGTTCTATACCGGCAGGCGCTCGAGGCGCCGCTGCCGGCCGTAGATCAGGTTGGTAATAGCGCGGGATACCATGACCGCGCTGAAGATCGTGGTCAGGATACCAATGCACAGGGTCACCGCAAAACCCCGCACCGGGCCAGAGCCGAGCCAGAACAGGGCGAAGCCCGCGATCAGGGTGGTGATGTTGGCGTCCAGGATGGTGTCGAAGGCCCGTTCATAGCCTGCGTGGATGGCCGCCTGGGGGGTATTGCCGTTTTTGAGCTCCTCGCGGATACGCTCGATGATGAGCACGTTGGCGTCGATGGCCATGCCAACGGTCAAAGCGATACCGGCAATGCCGGGTAGCGTCAGGGTCGCCTGCAACATGGACATGATCGCCACCAGCAGGAACACATTGGCGGCGAGGGAGATCACCGCGATGATCCCGAACACGCGGTAGTACACCGCCATGAAGGTGGCAATGGCGATGAAGCCATAGAGGGTGGAATTGAACCCCTTCTCGATGTTCTCACGCCCCAGGCTGGGACCGACAGTGCGCTCTTCCACGATCTCCATGGGCGCGGCGAGGGCTCCGGCCCGCAGCAGGAGCGCGATGTCCCGTGCCTCCTCGGTGTTCATGCGCCCGCTGATCTGTACCCGCCCGCCGCCGATTTCCTCCCGGATGACCGGCGCGGTGATGACCTCCGCCTGGCCTTTCTCGATCAGCAGGATCGCCATGCGCTTGCCCACGTTCTCGCGGGTGATGTTCTTGAAGATGCGGGCGCCCGTGCCGTCCAAGGTCACGTGCACTGCCGGCTCCCCCGTGCGGCTGTCGAAGCCCGGCTGGGCGTCGGTGATGCGATCTCCAGTCAGCACCACGCTCCTTTTCACCAGGAGGGGCGTGCCGTCCCGGTCGTGGTAGAGCTCGGTCCCTAAGGGAAGGTTGCCGGTGCGCTCCGCTTCCAGGGGATCGTGGGTCTCGTCCACCAGGCGGATTTCCAGGGTGGCGGTGCGTCCCAGGATCTCTTTGGCCTTGGCCGTGTCCTGCACGCCCGGCAGCTGGACCACGATGCGGTCCATGCCCTGCTGCTGGACGATGGGTTCGGCCACGCCCAGCTCGTTCACCCGGTTGCGCAGGGTGGTCAGGTTTTGTTGCAGGGCGAGCTCTTGCACCCGCTTTTCGGCCTCGGGCCGCAAGGTGGCTGAGAGCAGAAGCTCGCCGCCCCGCTCCTCCTCCCGCAGGAGAAGTTCCGGATAGTTCTTCTCGATCAGTTTCACGGCGTCGGTGCGAACGGCAGGGTCCCGGAAACGGACCTGGACCACGGTGCCCGTGCGGCTGATGCCGCCATAGGCGATCCTGTTCTCGCGCAAAAGCGTGCGCAGATCATTGGCGTAGCGTTCCGCGGCCTTCTCGACGGCTGCCTTCATGTCCACCTGGAGCAAAAAGTGGACGCCGCCCCGCAGGTCCAGGCCCAGATACATGGGAAAGGCATGGATGGCGGTGAGCCAGCGCGGTGAGCTGGAGAGCAGGTTCAAGGCAACCACGTACTGTTCGCCGAGCTGGGTCGTCAACAGGTCCTTGGCCTTGAGCTGAGCGTCGGTGTCGGCAAAGCGCACCTTCACCCCCGTCGCATCGAGGAACGCACCTTGGTGGGTGATGCCTGCAGTCTTAAGGGCGGTCTCTACCCGCTCCAGCAAAGCTGGATCGGCCTTGGCGGCGGAGCGGGCCGGGGTGACCTGGACCGCCGGCACCTCGGGAAAAAAATTGGGCAAGGTGTAGATCACTCCGACCAGCAGGATCACGCCGATCAGGAGGTATTTCCAAAGAGGGTAGCGGTTCATGGTTGGCAAGCGCTGCCGAGAGGGGCCGCACGGGAGCGGGTCGAAACATTGCCCACGGCGGTCATCCTTCGCCTTTCACCGACTTGAACGTGCCTTTGGGAAGCAGCAGCTGAATCGACTGCTTTTGTACCTGAATCTCTACGTTGTCAGCCACCTGCAGGGTCACGTATCCGTCTCCCACCTTGGTGATGCGACCGATGGTGCCACCGGCGGTGACCACTTCGTCCCCCTTCTGAAGCGCCTCGATCATCGCCTTGTGCTCTTTGGCCCGCTTCATCTGGGGCCGGATGAGCATGAAGTAGAACAGGACGAAGATCAGGATCAGGGGCAACAGGCTCAGCCAGTCGGCACCGCCGGTGGTGGGCGCGGCTTGAGCAAAGGCTTGGGGAATCAGCACCTTGTTTCTCCGAGCAGGTTGATAAAGGCCTGAATTTTATCACGCTCCCAAGGCCGCCCGGTTGAAGGCGGCGGCGTAGTGGGCATAGCGGCCCTGCCGGATCGCCTCCCGGGCCTCCCGCATTAGCCGCTGGTAGTAGTGCAGGTTGTGCAAGGTGTTGAGCCGTGCGCCCAGCATCTCGTTCACCCGCTGCAGGTGGTGCAGATAGGCACGGGTGAAGGTGCGGCAAGTGTAGCAATCGCATTCCTCGTCCAGGGGCGACAGATCCGTCCGGTAGCGGCTGTTGCGCAGCTTCACCACTCCCTGGCGGGTGTAGACCCAGCCGTTGCGGGCGTTGCGGGTGGGCAGCACGCAATCGAAGAGGTCGATTCCCCGGGCAATGGCATCGATCATGTCGGCAGGGGTACCCACGCCCATGAGATAGCGGGGACGATCACCGGGCAGGCGTGCCGCCGTGTGATCCAGAATGCGCCACCTCGCCTCCTTAGGCTCGCCCACAGAAAGGCCGCCGATGGCGTAGCCATCGAAGCCGATGTCCTGGAGGCCTGCCAGGGACGCTTCGCGCAAGTGTTCGTACGTTCCGCCCTGGACGATGCCAAACAGGGCGTTTGGGCTTCCCTCGAAGGCCCGCTTGGAGCGCGCCGCCCAGCGTAAGGAAAGTTCCATGGAGGCGCGCGCCTCGGCTTCGCTGGCGGGATAGGGGGTGCATTCGTCGAAGACCATGGCCACGTCGGCATTGAGTAGGCGCTGAATGCGCATGGACTCTTCGGGGGTAAGGAAGCACCGGTCCCCATTCACCGGGGAGCGGAAGGTGACGCCTTCCTCGCTGATCGTGCGCAGCGGGCCCAGGCTGAAGACCTGGTAGCCGCCCGAGTCGGTGAGGATGGGGCCGTCCCATCCCATGAATCGGTGCAGGCCCCCATGGGCCTCGATCACCTCGAGCCCCGGCCGCAGCCAGAGGTGGAAGGTGTTGCCCAGCACCATCTGAGCGCCCAGCCCTTTGAGCTCCGCGGGACTTATGGCCTTCACCGTGCCATAGGTGCCCACCGGCATGAACGCGGGCGTGTCCACGATCCCGTGGGCAAGGGTGAGGCGGCCGCAGCGGGCGGCGCCATCCCGGGCGATTATCTCGAAGCGCATGAAGCAGCCATCACGAGGTTGGCGGGGAAGCTATGGAAAAGCAGAAAACAATCCTTTCCCTCTAAGCTTCGGGAGGTCCCCATGCTAATCCTGCTGCCTTTCGATCAGCATGGCATCGCCGTAGCTGAAGAAGCGGTAACGCTGCTCCACGGCATGGGCGTAGGCTCGGCGGATGGGCTCGATGCCGCCAAAGGCCGACACCAGCATGAGTAGGGTCGATTTGGGCAAATGGAAATTGGTGAGCAGGCGCTCCACCACCCGGAAGCGGTAGCCTGGCAGGATGAACAGATTGGTTTCGTCGGCGCCGGGGCGCAGGCTTCCCCGGGTGGCGGCCGCTTCCAGGGCCCGCAGGGTCGTGGTGCCCACCGCCAGCACCCGGCCGCCCCGGGCGCGGGCACGCTCCACTGCCGCCACGGTCTCCTCCGGTATGCGGTACCACTCATGGTGCATCACGTGGCGCGAGAGATCTTCTTCCCGGACGGGCTGGAACGTTCCCGCGCCCACGTGCAGGGTGAGGAAGGCGGTCTCCGCTCCCGCCTGCCGCAATCGCTCGAGCATCGCCTCATCGAAATGCAGCCCGGCGGTCGGGGCCGCCACTGCGCCGGGGGTACGGGCATAGACGGTCTGGTAACGGCGCTCGTCCTCGGCGCCGGGCGCGTGCTCGATGTAGGGCGGGAGGGGCACCTCCCCGTGGCGTTCCAGCAGGGTAAAGAGGTCGGCTTCGTCGTGGAAGCGCAGGCGAAAGAACGTCCCCTCCCTCGCCAGGACCGTCGCCGGGATTTCTCCCGCCAGCACCAGCTCGCTCCCCTCCCGGGGAGGTTTGCTCGCCCGCACCTGGGCAAGGGCCTCGTGCTCGCCCAACACCCGCTCGACCAGCACTTCCACCTGTCCCCCTGAGCGTTTTCGGCCCCGCAACCGGGCTTTGATCACCCGAGTGTCGTTAAATACCAGCAAGTCCCCGGGGCGGACGAGCTGGGGCAGGTCTTGAAACTGGAGGTCGTGCATCGCCCCGGTCTTGCCGTCCAGGTGCAGCAGGCGGCTGGCGCTGCGGGTGGCCGCCGGCCGCTGGGCGATCAGCTCCCGGGGCAGATAGAAGTCGAAGTCAGAAAGCCGCATGGGCGGGCATTATAAACGGGCCTTCCGTGATCCTCAGGGTAACGGGACCGATGGCAAGGGGTCAAAAGAAAGGGCTTCATCATCACCGCCTTGATGGCCTGGGGGATGGCGCCTGCTTGGGCGGACGCCGGGGGCTGGGAGCACTTCGAGCGCATGCGCCGGGTCTCGGACTGTACCCCGAGATATGGGCTACAGCCGGACAGCGGAATGGAGAAAGCCGCCCGTGGGGTGAAAGGCCGGTCAGAGGCCGTGACCGCGATCCCGCTCGCTGCGCGCAAGACGGAGGGGATGGGGCAGCTTACCGACGCGCCGCCCGCCATGAGGGAGCGCTAATCTTGGCATTTTGAGTGCAAGCTGGGCATGCCAGCTGCGGAAGCGCCTCTTCCGGCCCTGAGCCTTTGTTTCGGAGACATCGCGCAACTTCCCCCGTCTCGCCCGTTTGCCGCGGCCGGTTGCCGGTTCCTCGGGCGATGGGGGATAATCCGCCGGCTTGCCGGGATGGCGGAACTGGTAGACGCAGCGGACTCAAAATCCGCCGGTGGCGACACCGTAAGGGTTCGACTCCCTTTCCCGGCACCACAATATCTAAAATAATAACAATACGTTATAGCGCTCTTGTGATCATTTCATCGGAAAGCGAGCCTGTGGATAACTCCCGGTTTCCGGGAGGTCAGTGTCCCGTAATTGTCCCCGCAATTCCGTTCTGTTCTGCCCGTTTCCGTTCTTTCTGTCCCGTCAGTGTCCCGGCGCAACTTGCGCAGCCAAGCGATCCTTCATCGCCCATTTAGAAGTGGGCCTGCAACGCTTCCCCGCTGCCGGTTGGATTCCCCAGCCCAGTCAAGCTTGGCGCGCGTGGCGCGTCGAGGTGTGGCACAAAGGCGTTCGGCCACATTCGACACCAAGGCCAAGGCGGCTGCCCGGGCAGCGAGGATCGAAGCGGAGCTTGCCGCGCAAAGGAACGGGAGGATTCCGAACAAGACCTGCGGCGATTTGCTCGTGCGCCATCGCGACGAAGTGTCCGTGACGAAGCGCGGACAGCGCATGGAAGTCGTGCACATCGATCGGATGCTGCGGGGCTGCCCGATCGAAACGCCGCTTGTGCTGCCCGATCCAATCGTACGGGTAAAGCTTGCCGGTCTCGAGGCCTTTCCATTTCGCTGCCTGGCGTGAGCGCAGGCTCAGGCAGGTCTCACCGGCCACGGTGCTTCGGGAGTGGAATCTGATGAGCGTGGCGATCTACCGGGCCGTGAAGGAATGGCGGTGACTGCCCGACAATCCCATGAAATGGGTCAAGCGCCCGAGCGCGCTACCCGGCGGCATGTTTTGCGGAAACTGAGCGAGGAAGCGTAAGGCGGCGCCAAGGATGACATCGAGCCGCCGGCACAGCGCTTTGACCGGCAGCATCTGGGTGTTCCCGTAAGGGATGCCGGCCAGCCGCGCGACGTCCTGGAGGATCTGCCCATCCGCCCACTTCTCGCCCCGCGCGACGATCGGCACTTGCCGCAGCCCGAGACTGGCGAGCTCTTGCAGCGCCGATTCGTCCTCCAGCACGTTGCGCGAGGCGAAGGAAACGCCGTTACGTGTGAGAAACTCCTTCGTGCGTAGGCAGCTCGTGAGCCCGAGTGCCAGTAGACGCGTATTATGGAGTCCGGCGCGGTCGTGGTGGAGATCAACCCAGCCGCAGATCCCCCGACCCTCGTGCCACCTGCTGCCTGCGGGGGCCGGCGGGTGCGGTGCTCCCGGCCAAAGCTCCCCATCCGGACGACGCGGCTCCGTGGCGATATGGACCCCGACGCGGCGCCGGCGAAGTCAAAAAGACCCAACCAGCGTGCCCAGTGTCACCACCACTACTAGGGCCAGCAGGGGCACGGCGACCGCTACGACAAAGATGTCTGCGTAGGCCTGACGGTGGGTCAGCTTGCAGAGGGCGAGCAGGGTGATGACCGCACCGTTGTGGGACAAAGCGTCGAGCCCGCCGGTAGCAATGGCGGTGACCCGGTGCAGCAGCTCCGGCGCGATGCCGGTTGTTGATCACCAGGAGCACCAGAACCGAGAGAAAGAGGGCGCAAATGATGGACCAGACGCCAAGACAGCCTCTACCGTGGTGCCGCCGTACTGGGGCAGGGACAGGCAGCTCGTGTCCAGGGCCGGGATCACCACGGTGGAGCAAGCGGACAGCTACGGGGACAGGACCCGCAGGCGATGCGAACGGACCGCCCCGGAATTCCCGAAGGCCATGACAGCGAAGGGCCGATCGAGTCGTCGACGGGGTAGATGTTGTGCATCGCCCCTCGACCATTTACTACTGCCAGCCGTAGCGGCGCACGAAGAGACCTTTCATAGCTTGGGTGAGGAGCATGTACCCAACGAGGATCATCGGCAAAAAAACGAAATAGAGGGGTGGCAGCGCCTGCAGCTTGAAATAGTGCGCGAGCGGCCCCATCGGCAGAAAGATACCGATCGCCATGATCGCGGCTGTCATTGCCAGCACTGGCGTCGCCGCCCGGCTCTGGACGAATGGAATTTTCGGCGTGCGAATCATGTGCACGATCAGCGTTTGAGTGAGCAGGCCAACGACGAACCAGCCGGACTGGAATAGGGTCTGCGCCTCTGGCGTGTTGGCCCGAAACACGAACCACATCATGGCGTAGGTGGTGATGTCGAAGATCGAGCTGAGCGGCCCGAAAAACACCATGAAGCGGGCGATGTCCATCGGCTGCCATCGCTGCGGCTGCAATAACAGCTCCTCGTCCACGGTATCGAAGGGAATGGCGATCTGCGAGATATCGTAGAGCAGGTTCTGCACCAGCAGATGTATTGGCAGCATGGGCAGAAAGGGCAGGAAGGCCGAAGCGACCAGCACCGAGAACACGTTGCCGAAGTTGGAGCTGGCCGTCATCTTGATGTACTTGAGCATATTGAGAAACGTGCGGCGTCCTTCTAGGACGCCTTGCTCGAGGACCATCAAGCTCTTTTCCAGCAGGATGATGTCCGCCGCCTCCTTGGCGATGTCCGCAGCGGTATCCACCGAGATGCCGATATCGGCCGCGCGCAGCGCCGGCGCGTCGTTGATGCCGTCGCCCAAGAAGCCGACCACGTGTCCGTTGGCCCTGAGCCGGCCGACGATGCGCTCCTTGTGCACCGGGCTCAGCCTGGCAAACACGTTATGCGACTCGACCGCCTCGGTTAGAGCCGCATCGCTCATGCGCTCGATGTCGCTGCCCAGCAGCACGCCATTCGGCCGCAACCCGATCTCGCGGCAGATCTTGGCCGTGACGAGCTCGTTGTCGCCGGTCAGCACTTTCACGCAGACGCCGTGCTCGGCAAGCGCTCTCAGCGCCGCTCCGGCCGATTCCTTGGGCGGGTCGAGGAAAGCCACGTAGCCGATCAGCGTCAGATCGCCTTCGTCGGCGATGCCGTAAGCTTCCTGCGTTGGTGGTACCTCCTTCATCGCCACTGCTACCACGCGCAGGCCCTCTTCATTGAGGTTTGCCGTGACTTCGCGGATGCGCGCCAGCAACTCCGGGGTCAGCGCTTCCGTTTGCTCGCCGTGACGGACCCGTGTGCAGACGGCGAGTATTTCCTCGACGGCGCCCTTGCAGATGAGCTCGTGGTGATCCTCGCGCTCGCTGACTACTACCGACATGCGGCGGCGATTGAAGTCAAATGGGATCTCATCGACCTTGCGGTAGTTCTTTGCTGGTTCCAGTGCACGATGGACTTCGGCATGTTCCAGGACGGCCACGTCCAGCAGATTCCTCAAGCCCGTTTGGTAGTAGCTGTTGAGGTAGGCCATCGCCAGCACCTCGTCGGACTCGTTGCCCCAGGCGTCCACGTGCCGCGCTAGGAAAATCCTGTCCTGGGTAAGCGTGCCGGTCTTGTCGGTGCACAGCACGTCCATCGCGCCGAAGTTCTGGATGGCGTCCAGTCGCTTGACGATGACTTTCTTCCGTGACAGGAACACCGCACCCTTGGCGAGCGTTGAGGTCACGATCATCGGCAGCATCTCGGGGGTTAAGCCCACGGCGATGGACAGCGCGAACAACACAGCCTCCATCCAGTCGCCCTTAGTGAAGCCGTTGATCAATAGCACCAGCGGGGCCATCACGAGCATGAAGCGAATGAGCAGCCAGCTCACCTGGTTCACGCCGGCTTGGAATGAGCTCTGGTTTTGCTGTGCAGCGGTCACCCGCCGGGCAAGCGCCCCAAAGTAGGTGGCGTTGCCGGTGGCGATGACCAGGGCCGTGGCCGAACCGGACACCACGTTGGTGCCCATAAACAGAATGTTGTCCAGTTCCAGCGGGTTAAGGGCCTTGACGTCGCGTCGGGTAGCAAGCTTCTCTACCGGCATCGACTCGCCGGTCATGGCGGCTTGCGCGACGAATAGATCTTTGGCGCTGAGCACGCGACAGTCGGCCGGAATCATGTCGCCCGCCGACAGCTGAATCACGTCGCCCGGCACCAGCAGCTCGATCGGCATTTCCACCCGCCGGGTAGCTTTGGCGGGGATGGGCGTCTCAGTGTACTGCTCGAGGACTTGGGCGGATTCCTCGGGCACGTCGCGCCGAAGCACCGTGGCGGTGGTACTGACCATGGCCTTGAGCGCCTCGGCGGCCTTGTTGGCCTTGGTCTCCTGCCAGAAGCGCAGGAGGGTGGCAATCCCCACCATGGTGCTGATCACGACGGTCGCTTTCATGTCCTCGGTCAGGTAGGAAATGATCGCCAAGAGTGTCAGCAGCAGGTTGAAGGGATTGCGATAGGCCAGCCACAGGTGCAGCCACCACGGCAGCGGCCTTTCGTGCTCGACCTCATTGAGACCGATGCGCGCGCGGATCGTCTTGGCCTCGTGCTCGGTCAGGCCCTCTTCATGGCTGCCGAGCTGGGCGAGCAGCGCGCTGGGATCGGCGTTCGCGGCTGCCATCAGCCTGTCGCTGAGGGCTGGCGGTACCTCTCGGCTGACGGCCGTCTGCCGTAAGGACTCGAGCAGCGCCAGGCGGCGAAAATGGTGGGCAATGTGGCGGGCGCGCAAAAAGCTTGCAAAGAGCTCTTTCAAGAGTGTGAAGTTCATTGGCGTTCTCCGGTACGGTGTGGCTCCTCACACTGCTGAAAGCATGATCGAGTGGAAGGTCAACGCTCAGAATCTGGCATATGGCGCGCGTTGGGTCGGCAGCTTAGGCACCCGGGATCGTGATGGAGGCGCTATTGTAAAGACGTCGTGAGGCTAAGGCCATGCCGAAACAGGCCGGTGCTGTGGGAGACGGACCGGCGGGGAGTCCGGTTACAGTGCTCGGTATTGGCACTCATAGGGGGATTGGGGGGCCTCCAGTGGATGAAGCCCAAGCAGGCTAGGGTCTGATCGAGAGCACTTACGACCTCGATGCCGTCGCCGGAGACAAAATTATGGATCAGCGTCTACGACCTGCCCGAGGAGCACGTGCAGGCGCTGGTGCGGCGCTGGGAGACGGAGGGAAAGAGCGTCGGCACGATCGACAACAGGCTCCCCTGCCTCAGGGCGCTCTGCGCCTGGGCGGGGAAGAGGGAACTCTTCAAGGAAAGCCGCGCCTATCCCTCGCATCCCGGGCGCTTCCGGCGAGCTTGCCGAGCCGAGAAGAACAAGCGCTGGTAGGGTAACGGGGTCGATGCGCTGGAGCAGATTGGGCGTGTTTCCCAGGCGGACCGGATCGTAGCGCTGCAGCTTGAGCTGCGGTAGGCCTTCGGGCTGCGGGTGGAAGAGGCTTTCCTGCTTCGCCCCACGCAGGCACTCGGCCAAGCGCTCGCGCGGAAGCAGGTGCGGGTGGGGCATGGCACCAAAGACGGGCGTCCCCAGAAGGTCTCCCTGGACGAGGTGGTGCAGCTTGAGATGCTCGCTCGCGCGGCGCGCCTGGCGGCATCAGCCGCCGGGACGATGATCCCGAGGAGCTACACCTTGGCGCGGTAGCGCAACCGCTTACTACTACGTGGTGCGCCGTTTCGGGATCGCAAGGACCGAGGGCTCGGGGTCGCAAGCCACGGGCTGCGCCACCTCTACCTTCCCTTTAGAGGGAGTTTGAGCAGATCGCGGGCCGTCCAGCCCCGGTCAAGGGTAGCGCGGGCCATGATCCTGGGCTGTGCGAGCTCGGGATGCGCACCGTGGTGGAGTGACCTTCCCCCGAAATTTCGTCTTCCAAGCCAGAGTAGATAGGATAGACGAA
>NZ_DAIRTR010000004.1:0-50196 GCF_036803785.1 Pelomicrobium sp.
GTGCTGGCGGAGGTTCTCAGGCATCGGGGGCCGGTGGGAGATTGTGGTGACTACTACCTGCTGCGGCGCTACGAGCGGGCCCGCCGGGAGGAGGTGGCCCTCATGCAACTCGCCACCGATGGGTTGCAGCGCCTGTTCAGCGCCCGTGCCTGGGGCATCGGGTGGCTGCGCAACACGGGGCTCAAGCTGGTGGACACCCTCGCCCCCGTGAAAGGGTGCCTGGCGCAACAGGCGCTGGGGGAAAGTGTCGAATGAAGGGCGCGCCCGACGGCCGAGGAGGAAGGGGGCCTCGAGCGTAGGGTGCGTTGAGCCGTAAGGCGAAACGCACCGACAAAGGGGGGGCGAAAAGGCCTCCGATGCGGTGCGCCTAGGCGCACCCAACGGTTTCGCCGCGAATCTCGAGAGCGCATAGATAACGGTGAAAAGGATCCTATCGTGCCGAAATTCTTCTTGACCGCCTGGATGGCGGCTTTCCTCGTGATGCTGCCTGGCGCCTTCGCCCGCGCCGACGCCGAGACGGCGAAGAAGGCGCTGGAAGCGCGCCTGAAGGGGGAGCGCATCGAAAGCGTGAAGCCCACCCCGTTCGCCGGGCTCTATGAAGTGGTCGTGGCGAGCCCCCGGGGAAGCCTGGTGATGTACACCGACGAGAAGGCCCAGTTCCTGTTCGCTGGCGGCGCACTGCTCGACGTGCGCACCACCCCTTACAAGGACCTCACCCGGGAGACGGTGAGCCGGCTCAACGCCGCCCTGATCAACGGGTCGCTCAAGCTGGCGGTAAAGCGGGTGAAGGGCAACGGCAAGCGCACCCTCATCACCTTCGAGGATCCCAACTGCCCCTACTGCAAGGCGCTGCAGAAGGAGCTCGTGCAGCTCACCGACGTGACCATCTACACCTTCCTGTGGCCGTTTCTCGCCGAAAGCTCCCTCACCAAGTCCCAGGCGGTCTGGTGCGCCAAGGACCCGGGCAAGGCGTTCGAGGACCTGATGCTGCGGGAGCAGGTGCCCCCCGTCGAGAAAGCGGGCTGCGAGTACCGGGCGGAGCCTGTGCACGAGATGGCCCGGCGCCTGGGCCTGCAGGGCACACCCGCCCTCTTTCTCGCCGACGGCACCGAATACACGGGTCCCCGCACCGCACAAGCCCTGGAGCAAGCCCTCAACGAGGCGAAGAGCGCGAGCGGAGCGGGGCGATGAGGCAACGCCGCCTGCTCCATCCCGGTGGCTCGCCGGCGCAGTCCGGCGCCTCCGCCTGAGGCGGCGCCATGTGGGTGGTATTGCTGGAAACCGCACTCGCTCTTGGGCTGGTCATTTTCATCGTGTGGTGGACCCTGCCGCGAAAGGAGCGGCGCGACGGGGGGGAGGACCGGAAGGAATAGGCGGGCCTTGCCGGCCCTCTCTCCAAGGGAAGCGAAAACGGGCCGACCGGCGCGCGCCCTGGCCGCTGCCCTCTCCCGCGGGGCAGGGTCCGTCCGGGGACCCTCTCGCGGCATGCCTTGACCGCGCGACGTTCAGGAGAACCCGAACTGCCCCCTTTCTCGGCGCCTGGGCCCCCAGGGCCAGCGCGCCGCAGGGGCACCCCGGCGGGGGAAGGGCAGCCACGGGCGCAGGGCCCCGCGCCGCGGGCCCGCCCTCAATGGAGTATGCGGGGCGCGCTCAGGGTGAACTCGGGGATGGGGGCTTCGAAGGTGACCCCGTCCTCGGCCCGCATGTGGTAGCGGCCGGTCATGGTGCCCACGGGGGTGGCGATGGCGGCGCCGCTCGTGTATTCGAAGCTCTCACCGGGACGCAGCACCGGTTGCTCGCCCACCACTCCCAGGCCTCGCACTTCTTGCACGCGGCTGTCGGCGTCAGTGATGATCCAGTGGCGGCTCACGAGCTGGGCGGTGACCGTGCCGGTGTTGGTGATGGTGATGGTATAGGCGAACACGTAGCGGCTCTCCGCCTCGTCCGACTGATCGGGGAGGTAGGTGGTGCGCGCCTTCACGTCGATGCGGTAAATTCTGCGTTCGGTCATGGGAGCCTCGCAAGGGAAGGAATCTGCCGGGCGCTATAGAAGCGTTTGACGGCGCCCGGCTCCGTCCGCCTCTCCCCTTCCCGCGCCCCCTAAGGGGGCGAGAGATGGATGGCGCTCAATGGATCACTCGCCATCGAAGTCCATTTTATTGCACACCAAAGGCGCGGTGAGCACAAGCGCCCGCGCATAACGGCGGCTTTTTCCGGCAATCAGCGCCCGTTATGCAGGCGGGAAGGCAATCCCGCTAAAATCCGTGCTTTGTCACCCGTGGAGGGTCCATGCCCACGTACCGGATCGCCCCCAGTATCCTTTCGGCCAACTTCGCGCGCCTGGGCGAGGAAGTGACCTCGGTCATCGCCGCCGGGGCCGACTTGATCCACTTCGACGTGATGGACAACCATTACGTGCCCAACCTCACCATCGGACCCCTGGTGTGCGAGGCAATCCGGCCCCTCACCGAAGCGCCCATCGACGTGCACCTGATGGTGAAGCCCGTGGACCGGATCGTACCGGACTTCGCCAAGGCAGGGGCCAACATCATCTCCTTCCATCCCGAAGCCTCGGAGCACGTGGACCGCACCATCGGCCTGATCCACGACTGCGGCTGCAAGGCGGGGCTGGTGTTCAATCCGGCGACACCGCTCCATTACCTGGACTGGACCCTGGGGAAGCTGGACCTGGTGCTGATCATGTCGGTCAACCCGGGCTTCGGCGGGCAAAAGTTCATCCCCACGGCCTTGGAGAAGCTGCGGGAGGTGCGCCGGCGCATCGACGCGAGCGGCCGCGAGGTGTGGCTGGAGGTGGACGGGGGCGTGAAAGTGGACAACATCGCCGAGATCGCCCGGGCCGGGGCAGATACCTTCGTCGCTGGCTCGGCCATCTACGGGACCCGGGACTACCAGGCCACCATCGCCGCCATGCGGGCGGAATTGGAGAAGGTCTAGGCCCATGCCCCCCCGCTTTCCCATTCCCGTGGGGGCCGTGGTCCTGGACTTAGACGGCACGCTGCTCGACACCGCCGAGGATCTCGCCGTGGCGGCCAATGGCATGCTGCAGGCGCTGGGACTCGAGCCCTTACCCGAGGCGGCCATCCGCAATTACATCGGTAAGGGGCTGCACAACCTGATCACCCGCTGCCTCGCGGATGCCACCGGCCGGGCGCCCACGCCCGCGGAGGTGGAGCGGGCGCTCGCTGTGTTCGAGCCCCATTACGTGGAAAACCTGTGCGTGCGCACCCGCCCCTATCCCGGCGTGGTGGAGGGATTGACGGCGCTCCAAGGCCAGGGGCTGCCGCTTGCCTGCGTGACCAATAAGGCGGAGCGCTTCACCCGGCCGCTGCTCGCCCAGGCGGGGCTCGCCCGCTACTTCGACCTGGTGATCGGGGGCGATACCCTGCCGCGCAAGAAACCGGACCCGATGCCCCTGCTCTATGCGGCCCAGCATTTCGGGCTCGCCCCGGCGCAGCTCCTGCTGGTGGGGGACTCGCCCAACGACACCCAGGCGGCCCGGGCGGCCGGCTGTCCGGTGGTATGCGTACCTTACGGCTACAACGAGGGCACCCAGGTGCAGGAACTCGATTGCGATGCTATAGTAGCGGGCGTGCACGAAGTGCCCCGGCTGGTGCGCAAAGCCCGACCGGCCGCCGGGGGCACGTTGTAGAGAAATCGTCAGACACGTTCAGCCGTGAGCTCCAAAAGGATTGAAATCGAACGGTTCGCGATCCGCCCCTGGCGCCTTTGGCGCCCCTAAAGCGTATCCAGGCGTTCGCGCCTGCCGTTTCCGGTTTCAAGTCCTTTCGTGGAGATTTCCGTGACTGAACAGGCATTCAATGAGCTGGCCGCGCGCGGCTACAACCGCGTGCCCGTGGTCCTCGAGACCCTGGCCGACCTGGACACGCCCCTTTCCCTCTATCTGAAGCTGGCCGCCGAGCCCCACTCCTACCTGCTGGAGTCGGTGATCGGGGGCGAGCGCTTCGGCCGCTACTCCATCATCGGGCTGCCCGCCGAGCTGCGCATCGAGGTGAAGGGCCAGCGCGTCGCCCTGTGCCGGCGGGGGGCCACCGTGGAAGAGCACGAAACCCCCGATCCTCTCGGCTACCTCCAAGCGTATCTCGCCCGCTTTCGCGCCGCGCCCCTCGCGGCGGGCCCCCGCTTCTGCGGTGGACTCGTGGGCTACTTCGGCTACGACACGGTGCGCTACATCGAGCCCCGGCTCGCCCGCACGAACAAGCCGGACGCGCTGGGCACGCCAGACATCCTGCTGCTCCTCTCCGAGGAGCTGGCAGTGATCGACAACCTGCTGGGCAAGCTCTACCTGGTGGTGTACGCCGACCCGCGGGAGCCGGACGCCTACGGCCGCGCGCGCCGGCGCCTGGCGGAGCTGCTCGCGCGCCTGCGCGAGCCGCTGAAGATCCCGGCGAGCGACCCCTGCCCTTGCGGGCCCACGACCTGCGAGTTCGCGGAGGCAGCCTTCATCGCGGCGGTGGAGCGGGCCAAGCGCTACATCTTCGAGGGCGACATCATGCAGGTGGTGCTGTCCCAGCGCATGCGCCAGCCGTTCCATGCCTCCCCCCTCGCCCTGTACCGGGCGCTCAGGGGATTGAATCCTTCGCCCTACCTGTTCTATTTCGATCTGGACGGCTTCCACGTGGTGGGAGCCTCCCCCGAGATCCTGGTGCGGCTGGAAGGCGAGACGGTGACGGTGCGCCCCATCGCCGGCACCCGACCCCGGGGCAAGACGCCGGAGGAAGACGCCCGGCTCGCGGCGGAGCTCCTCGCCGACCCGAAGGAGCGCGCCGAGCACGTGATGCTCATGGACCTGGGCCGCAACGACGTGGGGCGGGTGGCCCGCACTGGAACCGTGCGAGTCACCGAGAACATGGTGATCGAGCGCTACTCCCACGTGATGCACATCGTGTCCAATGTGGAGGGGCGGCTGCGCCCGGGGCTCGGGGCCCTGGATGTGCTCAAGGCCACCTTCCCGGCGGGCACGGTGAGCGGCGCGCCGAAGGTGCGGGCCATGGAGATCATCGACGAGCTGGAGCCCTGCAAGCGGGGGGTCTACGCCGGCGCGGTGGGCTATCTGGGGTTCAACGGAGACATGGACCTCGCCATCGCCATTCGCACCGCCCTGGTCAAAGACGGCACCCTCTACGTGCAGGCGGGCGCCGGGATCGTGGCCGATTCGGTGCCGCGCAGCGAATGGATCGAGACCCAGAACAAGGCCCGCGCGATCCTGCGCGCTTCCGAGCTGGCCCATGGGGGACTCGATACGAGGCTCGAGATCCAGGATGAGCCCCAGAGGCGCAGAGGCGCAGAGCCATTGTCGCGCTGAATGAAAGGGCGAGCGGCGCGAGTACATGATGCGCGGCATCGACGATGAAGAATTCCGCGAGAAGCCTGCGCGCCAGCAGGAGAAGAAGCGCAAGGTCGCCGAGGAGCTGCGCAGCCGGCTCCCGTGAACCCACCGGGAAAAAGCAGGTATTCGAGCGGGTATCGAGGCTGCCCATCGGCACAATATAATTAATTAAATCAATTGGGTGCTGCAATTATGCTCCTCATGATCGACAATTACGATTCCTTCACCTACAACCTGGTGCAGTACCTGGGTGAGCTGGGGCAGGAGGTGAAGGTCGTGCGCAACGACGAGATCACCCTGGAGGAGATCGAGGCGCTCGCGCCCCAGTACATCGTCATCAGCCCAGGACCGTGCACGCCCAACGAGGCGGGGGTGTCGGTGCCGCTGATTCAGCGCTTTGCGGGAAAGATCCCCATCCTGGGAGTGTGCCTGGGGCACCAGGCGATCGGGCAGGCCTTCGGCGGGCGCATCGTGCACGCCCAAGCCCTCATGCATGGCAAGACTTCCCGCATCCACCACACGGGAGAAGGCGTGTTTCGCGGGCTGCCCGATGGGTTCGAGGCGACCCGCTATCACTCCCTGGTGATCGAACGCTCGAGCTTGCCTAGCTGCCTTGCGGTGACGGCCTGGACCGACGACGGGGAGATCATGGGGGTGCGGCACAAGGAACTTCGGGTGGAAGGCGTACAGTTCCATCCGGAGTCCATCCTGACCCAGCACGGGCACGCGCTGCTCGGTAATTTTCTCTGGCCGGAAGGGCCGCCGGGACCAGCGGCGGCGGCAGAGGCACGCGCCAAAAGGAGCAAGGCATGACACCCCAGGAAGCGTTAAACCGTCTGATCGACAACCGGGAGATCTTTTACGACGAGATGCTCTCGGTCATGCGCCAGATCATGAGCGGCGAGATGACGCCGGCCCAGATCGCCGCCATCCTCATGGGCCTGCGGGTCAAGAAAGAGACGATCGGCGAGATCACCGCCGCGGCCCAAGTGATGCGGGAGTTCGCCACCCCGGTGCCGGTGGAGGACAGCGCCCACCTGGTGGACACCTGCGGCACCGGGGGGGACAACGCCCACACGTTCAACGTGTCCACGGCCTCCGCTTTTGTCGCCGCCGCCGCCGGCGCCCGGGTAGCCAAGCACGGGGGGCGGTCGGTGTCCTCCAAAAGCGGCAGCGCCGACGTGCTGGAGGCCTTGGGCGCCTGGGTGCAGCTCAGCCCCGAGCAGGTCGCCCAGTGCATCGAGCAGGTGGGCATCGGCTTCATGTTCGCGCCCAATTTCCACGCTGCCATGCGGCACGCCGCCCCGGTGCGGCGGGAGCTGGGGGTGCGGACCCTGTTCAACATCCTGGGGCCCCTCACCAACCCAGCAGGGGCCAGGAACCAGCTCTTGGGCGTGTTTCACCCGGACCTGGTGGGCATCCAGGTGCGGGTGCTCCAGCGCCTGGGCAGCCGCCACGTGATGGTGGTGCACGGGTTGGACGGGGTGGACGAGATCTCCATCTGCGCCGAGACCCTGGTGGGGGAGCTCAAAAACGGGGAGGTCTCCGAGTACACCCTGCACCCGGCCCAGTTCGGCCTGAAGCTGGGCGAGCCCGCCGCCATCCGGGTGGAGGACGCGGCCCAGGCAAAAGGCATGCTGCTCGGCGTGCTGGACAATGTCCCCGGACCGGCCCGGGACATGGTGCTGCTCAATGCCGGCGCGACCCTGTACCTCGCCGGAGTCACGAAGACCCTGGAACAGGGCATCGAGCGGGCGGCCGCGGCGCTGGAAAGCGGCGCGGCGCGGCGGAAGCTGGACGCCTTCGTCGAGCTGACCAACCGATTCAGGGCCTGAACTCGGACATTCACGAAAACCGATGGCCGACATCCTAGCCCGGATCCTCGCCGCGAAAGCGCAGGAGGTGGCCGCGGCCCGCACGGCGCTGCCCCGGGAGGCAGTCGAGGTCCAGGCCCGTGCCGCGCCCCCGGCGCGGGACTTCGCCGGCGCCCTGCGCGGGCGCATCGCCGCAGGCCAGCCCGCCGTCATCGCCGAGATCAAGAAAGCGAGCCCCAGCAAAGGGGTGCTGAGGGAGCGGTTCGACCCGGACGCGATCGCCCGCAGTTACGCCCGCCATGGCGCGGCGTGCCTGTCGGTGCTCACCGACCGGACATTCTTCCAGGGAAGCCCGGACCACCTGCGGGCGGCCCGCGCCGCCTGCGAGCTGCCCGTGCTGCGCAAGGATTTCGTCATCGATCCATACCAGGTCTTCGAGGCGCGGGCCATGGGCGCGGACTGCCTCCTGCTCATCGTGGCGGCGTTTCGTCTGCCCACGGCAGACGGCCAGCGCTTGCCTGCGGGAGCAGAGGGTCCTTGCTCCGCAGCTGCCAGCTACGATCTTGCCCGCATGCAAGCGCTCGAGTCCCTCGCCCACTCCCTCGGGATGGCGGTGCTCGCGGAAGTCCACGACGGGCAGGAGCTGGCGGCGGCCCTCACCCTCGCCACGCCCCTGATCGGCGTCAACAACCGGGACCTGCGCACTTTCGAAACCCGCTTGGAGACGACCCTCGGGCTCCTTGATCAGATCCCACCCGAGCGGACGGTGATCACCGAAAGCGGGATTCTGACCCCCGAGGATGTCGCTCGCATGCGGGCCCGGGGCGTTCACGCCTTTTTGGTGGGAGAAGCCTTCATGCGGGCGGAGGATCCGGGCGCCGAGCTCGCCCGGCTCTTCGCCTAGGCGAGCTTGAGGGCCCGCACGCAGGCTTTTTCTTCCTGCACGGTCTTGTCGAGGAGCTTGGTGAGGGCGTACACCGCGTCGATGTGGGGCGAGGGCGTGTCGGTCATGCGGGCAAGCTCCACCACCGCCCCCACCAGGGCGTCTACCTCCAAGGGCCGGCCGGCCTCCAGGTCCTGGAGCATGGAGGTCTTGTGCTTGCCCACTTTCTCGGCGCCGGCGATGCGCTTCTCCAAAGGTACCCGGAAGTGGATGTTGAGCTTGTGGGCGATCGTCTGGGCCTCGGTCATCATCTTGGCCGCGAGATCCCGGGTGAGGGGGTACTGGCAGATGTCCACCAGGGTGGAATGGGTAAGGGCGCTGATGGGGTTGAAGGTGAGGTTGCCCCACAGCTTGAGCCAGATCTCGGAGCGAATGTCGGGCAGGATCGGGGACTTGAAGCCGGCCCGGATGAAGGTCTCGGACACGCGCCGCGCCCGCTCGGTCTCCGAGCCGTCCAGCTCGCCGATGGGGAAGCGATCTCCCTCGATGTGCCGGATCACCCCGGGGGCGGCGATCTCGCTGGCGGGATAGACGACGCAGCCCAGGATGCGCTCCGCCTCGATGTTCTTCACGCACACCCCTCCCGGATCCACCGATTCCACGATGCGTCCCTCCAGGGGCCCACCGTGGCGCTGGAAGTACCAAAAGGGGATGCCGTTCTGGGTCGGTACCACGATGGTCTGGGGCCCGAACATGGCCCGCAGCTCCGCGGCCACCGGGGGAAGCTGGTGGGCTTTCATGCCGAGGATCACCAGGTCCTGGATCCCCGCTTCGGCCATGACGCTGGTGGCTTTCACGTTCCTCGCCACGTGCTCGGTGCCGTCGTGCATGACGAGCTTGAGGCCGTTTTTCTTGATGGCCTCCAGATGGGCGCCGCGGGCGATGAGGGTCACATCCTCGCCCGCCAGGGCCAGCTTGACGCCCAGATAGCCGCCAATGGCGCCGGCACCCACAACGCAAATCTTCATGACATCCCCCGTTACGGCTGTTGTTCAGGAAATTTCGAAGACCGGAGAGAGGACATGCCCAGGCTCGCCCGCCCCTCTGGGACCGAGGGGGTCCCCTGGGAATCTCCTTCTTCCTGCGAGACTCGAAGCGGAAGGGAGTGTGGGGGAGGCGGTCCCCCCCGGAAATTGACCGCGGTCAATTTTTCATATCAGTGAAAATAGATAATCCTTATGGATTTCATCATTGAAGCTTATCCTTGCGCTTTGCCTCCGCCCTTGCCTGGGGGGCCTTCCTTGACAGCCGTCGAGGGCCGCTGGCATAGTTTCGGCCCTCCGTGGCGAATTAGCTCAGTGGTTAGAGCAGCGGAATCATAATCCGTTGGTCCGGGGTTCGAATCCCTGATTCGCCACCAGCGCCTCCGTCTCAAGCCCCTCACATTGCCTTGCTCCTCGCCTGGCCCGCAACCGTCTCCCTTGGGGATCGCGCGCCCCAAGGGGCGTCGGTTTCTTCCGCGCCGAGCCCATGCCGATTGCGAGAGGCCCGGGGGCGTGCTATCGTAAACCCCATGCGGTCAGGCTCTATCTTTCTGTTTATCCTGTTCTTTTTCGTCGCCGGGGGCGCCGCGGCCCAGCGTCTGCTGCCGCAAGAGGCCGCCCTGGGGAAAGTGGACGCCTTCGAATATCCCTACGCCCAAATCGCCGGCAAGACCTATCGCCTCGCGCCAGGTGCCAGAATCTTCGACACTTGGAACCGTGTTGTGATGCCCCCCGCCCTTCCGGCGGACGCCCGGGTGCTCTACCGGGTGGATGGCAACGGGGATTTGTCCCGTGTGTGGTTGCTCACTCCCGAGGAGCTCGCCCGGGAGGAGCTCAAGCGGCGCCGGTAATCCTTCGATTCCCGTGGGCGGTAAGGTCTACATCAAGACGTTCGGCTGCCAGATGAACGAGTACGACTCGGCCAAGATGGCCGACGTGCTCCGGGCGGCGGAAGGATACCAGTCGACCGATGATCCGGCCGAAGCCGACCTCATCCTATTCAATACCTGTTCGGTGCGGGAGAAGGCTCAGGAAAAGGTGTTCTCCGATCTGGGCACCGTCAAACACCTCAAGCGCGCCCGGCCCGGGGTGCTGATCGGGGTGGGCGGATGCGTGGCGAGTCAAGAAGGCGAGCGCATCATCGCCCGGGCCCCTTACGTGGATCTCGTGTTTGGGCCCCAGACCCTACACCGGCTGCCCCAGCTCATCCGGGCGCGCCGGGAGACCGGACGGCCCCAAGTGGACGTGTCCTTTCCGGAGGTGGAGAAGTTCGACGCCCTGCCGCCGGCGGGCGTGACGGGGGCAAGCGCCTTCGTCTCCATCATGGAAGGCTGCAGCAAGTACTGCACCTTCTGCGTGGTGCCCTATACCCGGGGGGACGAGGTGTCCCGCCCCTTCGAGGACGTGCTGGCGGAGGTGGCTTCCATGGTGGACCGGGGGGTGCGGGAGGTGACCCTCCTCGGCCAGAACGTGAACGCCTACCGGGGGGCCATGGACGACGGGGACACGGCGGATCTGGCCCTGCTCCTGCGCTATCTCGCCGAGCTTCCCGGCCTGGAGCGCCTGCGCTTCACCACGTCCCACCCGCGGGAGTTCACGCAGCGGCTGATCGACGCCTTCGCCCAGATTCCCAAGCTGGCCGCCCACGTGCACCTGCCCGTGCAGTCGGGCTCGGACCGGGTGCTGGCCGCCATGAAGCGGGGCTATACGGTGCTCGAGTACAAGTCCATCGTCCGGCGCCTGCGGGCCGCGCGTCCGGGCATCTCCATCTCCTCGGATTTCATCGTGGGCTTTCCCACCGAAACGCAGGAGGACTTCGAGGCGACCCTGCGGCTGGTGGAGGAGCTGGGCTTCGACGCGAGCTTCAGCTTCGTCTACAGCCCGCGGCCGGGAACGCCCGCGGCGGAGCTGCCGGACCCCACCCCGCAGGCGGTGAAACTCGAGCGCCTGGCCCGGCTGCAGGCGCTGATCGATGCCCAGGCCCAGGCCCTGAGCCGCGCCATGGTGGGCACGCAACAGCGCGTCCTGGTGGAAGGCCCGTCCAAGAAGGACCCCGCAGAGCTCCAGGGTCGCACGGAAAACAACCGGGTGGTGAATTTCGCAGGCCCCGCCCGCCTGATCGGGCAATTCGTCAACGTAAGCATCACGGCCGCCCTGCCCCATTCCTTGCGCGGCAGGCTCGCCTCATTACCGAATTGAAGTCCGCCGTCCTCGAACTGTCCTTCTCCCCGCCCGACAACCAGCGCCTGGCCAACCTGTGCGGCGCCCTGGACGAAAACCTGCGCCAGATCGAGGTGGCCCTGGACGTGACCATCGCCCGGCGCGGCGAGCATTTCAAGCTGAGCGGCGCGCCGGAGCGGGCCGATCTGGCGGCGCGGGCGCTGCGCACCTTCTACGACCAGGCCCAGCACCACCTGAGCGCGGAAGACATCCAGCTGGGGCTGGTGGAAGTGATGAACCCGGCTCCGGGGGCGGCGCGGCCCCTGGAATCGCCGCCCTTGGTGACCCGGCGCTCCGATCTACACGGCCGCACCCCGCGCCAGGTGCAATACCTGCGCCAGATCCAGGAACACGACATCACCTTCTCCATCGGCCCGGCGGGCACGGGCAAGACCTACCTCGCGGTGGCAAGCGCCGTGGACGCCCTGGAGCGGGACCGGGTCAAGCGCATCGTGCTCACCCGGCCGGCGGTGGAGGCGGGGGAGCGGCTGGGCTTCCTCCCCGGGGATCTCGCGCAAAAGGTCGATCCCTACCTGCGGCCCCTCTACGACGCCCTGTACGAACTCATGGGCTTTGACCGGGTGGCAAAACTCTTCGAGCGGGGAGCGATCGAGATCGCGCCCCTCGCCTACATGCGGGGGCGCACCCTGAACCACTCCTTCATCATCCTGGATGAGGCCCAGAACACGACCCCCGAGCAGATGAAGATGTTCCTCACCCGCATCGGCTTCGCCACCAAGGCGGTAATCACTGGCGACGTGACCCAGATTGACCTCGCCCGGGGACAGAAAAGCGGGCTAGTGGAAGCTCAGGAGGTGCTCGCCGGCGTGCGCGGCATCGCCTTCACCGTGTTCCAGGCTGAGGACGTGGTGCGCCATCCCCTGGTGCAGCGCATCGTCCAGGCCTACGACGAATATGCCAAGCGGCAGTAGGCGCCCGGCGCCGTTCTCTCTCTCGGTCCAGTACGCCACCGTCCAGCCTGGGGTGCCCAGCCGCAGCCAGTTCCGCCGCTGGGTCGGCCGCGCGCTGCAGCGGCCCGCCGCCATCGTGATCCGCGTGACGGACGAGCCCGAGGCCCGGGCGCTCAACCAGCGCTTCCGCGGCAAGGACTACGCTCCCAACGTCCTCACCTTCCCCTACCCCGAGTTCAAGCCGCTCCGGGGCGACATCGTGCTGTGCGCGCCGGTGGTGGCGCGGGAGGCACGGGAGGCGGGCAAGCCGGTGCTGGCCCACTACGCCCACCTCACGGTCCACGGCGTACTACACCTGCAGGGCCACGACCACGAAGACGAGGCGGAGGCCGCCAAGATGGAGCGCCTGGAATCGCAAATCATGCGGGCGCTCGGCTACGCCGACCCTTACGGGTCCCAGGCGCCCAACCACAAGCCAGAAACAGCCCATGGGGAGATGGATGGAAGAAGTCGATAAGCCCGGCTGGCTCGAGCGCTTGTCCGCGCTCATCATGCGCGAGCCGGAGGACCGCGAACAGCTCGTGCAACTGCTCCATTCGGCCTACCGACGCAACCTCCTGGACGCCGATGCCCTCAGCATGATCGAGGGCGTGATCCAGGTCTCGGAGATGCCCGTGCGCGAGATCATGATCCCGCGCTCCCAGATGCAGATGATCGACATCGAGTCGACGCCGGAGGAGATGACCGCCTTTGCCATCGAGACCGCCCATTCCCGCTTCCCGGTCTACGACGGCAACAAGGACAATGTGATCGGCGTCCTGCTCGCCAAGGATCTGCTGCGCTTCTATGCTGGGGAAGAATCCAGCGTGCGCGCCATGCTGCGCCCGGCGGTGTTCATCCCCGAGTCGAAGCGGCTCAACGTGCTGCTCAAAGATTTCCGCAGCAATCGCAACCACATGGCCATCGTGGTGGACGAGTATGGGGGCGTGGCGGGGCTGGTGACCATCGAGGACGTGCTGGAGCAGATCGTCGGTGAGATCGAGGACGAGTACGACTACGAGGAGGCCGGCGACAACATCATCCGCGACAAGGATGGGCGCTACCGCGTCAAGGCCACCACGGAGATCCAGGACTTCAACGCCGCCCTGGGCACCCGCTTCAGTGACGAGGAGTACGACACCGTGGGCGGGCTGGTGCTGTCCCTCTTTGGGCGCCTGCCCCGGCGCGGCGAGTCGGTGACCGCCGACGGGGTCAGGTTCCAGGTCCTGCGCGCCGACAGCCGCCGGCTGCACACCTTGCTGGTGGAGCGAGTTCAGGACGAGGCATGACGGCGGCGCACCGGTCGCTTCCCCGTTTGCGCTCGGCTTCCCGCGCCCGTATCTTGGGGACGCTGGCTGGGGCCCTTGTCCTGGGGGCGACGGCCGTCGCCGGCTACGCCCCGTTCCACGCCTTCTTTCTCCCGCCCCTTGCCCTCGCCCTGTTGTTTGCCCTGTGGGGCGTGCTGCCGCGCCCGGGCGCCGCCGCGGCTGCGGGCTTCGCCTTCGGGCTGGGGCTCTTCGGCGTGGGCGTCAGCTGGGTGTGGGTGAGCCTGCATGTGTTCGGCGGCATGCCGGCCCCCCTCGCCGCCCTCGCCACCCTGCTCTTCTGCGCGGTGCTCGCCTTGTTCCCCGCGCTGGTGGGCTGGCTGCAGGCCAAGGTGTCGGTCCCGCTGCTGCTGCGCATGACCCTCCTGATCCCAGGCCTGTGGGTGACCGCCGAGTGGTTGCGGGGCTGGCTCTTCACCGGCTTTCCCTGGCTGGCGGTGGGCTACTCCCAGATTCCCGCAAGCCCGCTGGCCGGCTACGCGCCGGCGGTTGGCATTTATGGCGTCGGGCTCGCCGTGGCCTTCAGCGCGGGGCTCGCCGCGGCGCTGCTGCTCGCCGCCACCCGGCGACTTCGGCCCTCCCTCGGGCTCGCGCTCGGCGTGGCGGCGGGCGGCCTCCTGTGGCTCGCGGGCGGGACGTTGAAGGGCCTCACCTTTACCTGGCCGGTCACAGAACCGGTGAAAGTGAGCCTGATCCAGGGCAACGTGCCCCAGGAGCTCAAGTGGCGGGAGGACCGGGTGGAGGCCACCCTGCGCCAGTACCTAGCGCTCACGCGGAAGGCATCCGGCACCCTGGTCATCCTGCCGGAGACCGCGCTGCCCCTGTTTTACCACCAGGTGCCGCAGGCCTACTGGAACGAGCTCACCGCCTCCGTGGTAAGCCGCGGCGGCGACCTGCTAGTAGGGGTACCGGAGATGTCCGACCCCGAAGGGGGCGTCTATTACAACAGCGTGGTGAGCCGGGGCAGCTCCCCAGTCCAGGCGTATCGCAAATCCCACTTGGTGCCCTTCGGGGAATTCATTCCCCCGGGTTTCGGTTGGGCGATGAAAGCCCTGCACATCCCGCTCACCGATTTCGCCCGCGGCGATCCGTGGCAGCAGCCGCTCACAGTGGCCGGCCAGCGGGTAGCGGTCAACATCTGCTATGAAGACGCCTTCGGGGAGGAGATCATCCGCCAGCTTCCCGAGGCAACCCTGCTCGCCAACGTGAGTAACGACGCCTGGTTCGGCGATTCCTTCGCCCTGTGGCAGCATCTGCAGATGTCCCAGACCCGAGCGCTGGAGACCGGCCGCTACATGCTGCGGGCTACCAACACGGGCGTGACCGCGGTGATCGATCCCCGCGGGCAAGTGCTGGCCCAGGCGCCCGTACACGAGGAAGCCGTGGTGGAAGCCGAAGTCCGGGGCTATGGGGGCGAGACCCCCTACGTGCGCTGGGGCAACGCGCCTGCGCTTCTCCTCGCCCTGGCCGCCTGCGCCGCGGCCCTGCTCGCCCGGCCCCGGTCTGGGCAGGCGCCGGTTTGACCCTGGGCGGGTTTCATAAAAAAGCGCCGAACCGCGTAAAATGACGGCTTTTTCGCGGCTTCCATGCTCACTTTTCAGCAGCTCATCCTCAAGCTCCAGGACTATTGGGACCGGCAGGGTTGCGTGCTGCTGCAACCCTACGACCTAGAGGTGGGGGCGGGCACGTCCCACACGGCCACTTTCCTTCGGGCCCTGGGGCCTGAACCCTGGAACGCGGCCTACGTCCAGCCCTCCCGGCGGCCCAAGGACGGCCGCTACGGCGAGAATCCCAACCGCCTGCAGCACTACTACCAGTATCAGGTGGTGCTGAAGCCTTCCCCCCTCGACATCCAGGACCGGTACCTGGACTCCCTCGCCTATCTGGGCATCGATCCCCGCAGGAACGACGTGCGCTTCGTCGAGGACAACTGGGAAAACCCCACCCTGGGCGCCTGGGGGCTCGGCTGGGAGGTGTGGCTGAACGGCATGGAGGTGACCCAGTTCACCTATTTCCAGGAGGTAGGCAGTCTTCCCTGCCGTCCGGTCACCGGGGAGATCACCTACGGGTTGGAGCGGCTCGCCATGTACCTCCAGGGCAAGGAGAGCGTGTTCGACCTGGTGTGGACCGACGGGGTCACTTACGGCGACGTCTACCACCAGAACGAAGTGGAGCAGTCCCGGTACAACTTCGAGCAATCCAACGTGCCCTGGCTCCTCTCCCAGTTCGAGGGCTTCGAGGCGGAGGCCAAGCGGCTCATCGAGGCGGGCTTGCCCCTGCCCGCCTACGAGATGGTCCTCAAGTGCTCCCACACGTTCAATCTGCTCGACGCCCGGGGCGCTATCTCGGTCACCGAGCGCGCCGCCTACATCGGGCGCATCCGCACCCTGGCGCGCCTGGTGGCCCAGGCCTATTACGCGTCCCGGGAGGCGCTGGGCTTCCCGATGCTCCAGCAAGCCAAAGCGGCGTGAGCCATGACGGAGACCCTGCTGGTCGAAATCCTCACCGAGGAGCTGCCGCCGAAGGCGTTGCGAAACCTGGGAGAAGCCTTCACCGAGGGGCTCGTCCGGCGGCTTGGGGCGTTGGATCTGCTGGCGCCCGAGAGCCGGGCTGCCGGCTACGCCACGCCGCGCCGGCTCGCGGTGGTGATTACTCGGGTGCGGGATCAGGGTCCCGACAAGTGGGTGGAAGTGAAGGGCCCCTCTCTCGCCAGCGCCCTGGACCCGTCGGGCCGGCCCACCCCGGCCCTCCTCGGGTTTTGTCGCAAGCACGGGGTCGGGCCGGAAGAGCTCGTGCGCGCAACGGATGCCAAGGGGGAGTATTTCGTCTGCCGCAAGAAAGAAAGCGGCCATCGCCTCGCTGTGGTACTCGCCCCCGCAGTGGAGGAGACAGCCGCCCGGCTGCCTGTGCCAAAGATGATGCGCTGGGGCGCAGGCGAGGCCCAGTTCGTGCGCCCGGTGCACGGCGTCATCCTGCTCCACGGCGAGCGGCTGATCCCGGGCACGGTCATGGGTGTCGCGAGCGGGCGCACGACCCGCGGCCACCGCTTCCTGGGTGCGGGCGTGCTGGAGATCCCCCACGCCGAAGCCTACGCCGAGCGGCTTGCCACCCGAGGCTACGTCATCGCCTCCTTCGACGAGCGTCGAGGCCGGATCGAGACCCTGCTCGTGGAAGCGGCGGGTCCGCTCACGCCGGACCTAGACGAGGCCTTGCTCGACGAGGTGACCGCCCTGGTGGAGTATCCCGTGGTGTACACGGGAAGCTTCGATCCGGCCTTCCTCACCGTGCCCCAGGAATGCCTGATCCTCTCCATGAAGCAGCACCAGAAGTACTTTCCCCTGCTCGAGCCGGGGACGGGAAGGCTTCAGCCCCGCTTCCTGATCGTGTCCAACCTCCAGGTAGACGATCCCCGGGAAATCGTTCACGGCAACGAGCGGGTGTTGCGAGCCCGGCTCGCCGATGCCAGGTTTTTCTACGACCAGGACCGCAAAATCCGGCTGGAAGACCGGGTGCCGCGGCTCGCGGAGGTGGTGTACCACAACCGCCTGGGCAGCCAGCTCGCGCGGGTGGGCCGCATCCAGAGACTCGCCGGAGAGATTGCGCAGGCGCTGGGGGCGGATCGAAGCCTCGCGCAGCGGGCCGCCTATCTTTCCAAGGCCGATCTGCTGACCGACATGGTGGGGGAGTTCCCCGAGCTGCAGGGCGTCATGGGCATGTACTACGCCCGCCATGACGGCGAGCCCGAAGCGGTAGCCCGGGCGATCGAGGCGCACTACCACCCGCGCTTCGCCAACGACACGCTGCCCGAGGATCCGGTCTCCATGGCCGTGGCCCTGGCCGACAAGCTGGACGCGCTCATCGGTATCTTCGGCATCGGCCTCGCCCCCAGCGGGGACAAGGACCCCTATGCCCTGCGGCGCCATGCGCTGGGGGTGCTGCGCCTCTTGATCGAGCGCACCCTGCCCCTCGATCTACGGGCGCTACTGGCCGCCGCCCGCGAGAGCTTCGCGCCGGGCATCATCGCCTCCGACGTGGCGGAAGAGGTGTTCGAGTTCATGCTGGAGCGGCTGCGACATTACCTGCGGGGCCAGGGCTACGGGGCTGACGAGGTGGAGGCCGTGGTGAGCCAGCGGCCGAGCCGCATCGACCGGGTGGTGCCCCGCATCCAAGCGGTGCAAGCGTTCCGCCGCCTGCCAGAGGCGGAGAGCCTGGCCACGGCCAACAAGCGCATCCAGAACATTCTCAAGAAGGCAGACGCCGAGGACCGGGCACCGGAGGCTTCCCTGATGCAAGAGCCGGCGGAGAAGCAGCTCTACCTGGCCACCCGGGAGCTCGCGCCTCGGGTGGAGGCTCTCATAGAGCGGGGGGACTACACCCAGGCTCTGGCGGCGCTGGCAAGCATCAAGCCTCAGGTGGATCGCTTCTTCGACCAGGTGCTGGTGATGGCCGAGGATGCCTCCATCCGCTCAAATCGCCTCGCCCTGCTGCGGCAACTGGCAGGCGTGATGAATCAGGTGGCAGACATCTCCAAACTGGCTGCGTGAGGCATCCAGTTTTAAAATGACCTCCGCTATCGAGGAGCGCAAGCCTTGCCCACCCCCAAACTGGTCATCCTGGACCGCGACGGCGTCATCAACTACGACAGCGTCAACTTCATCAAGTCCCCCGAGGAATGGCGGCCCATTCCCGGCAGCCTGGAGGCCATCGCCCGGCTGAACCGGGCGGGCTACCGGGTCGTGGTGGCCACCAACCAGTCGGGCATCGGGCGGGGGCTGCTCGACATGACCACCCTCAACGCAGTCCACGAAAAGATGCACCGGGCGCTGGCCGCGGTGGGCGGCCACATCGACGCCTTATTCTTCTGCCCCCACACCGCCGAAGCCCGCTGCCCCTGCCGCAAGCCCGCCCCGGGCTTGCTGCTGGAGATCGCCCAGCGCTACAACGTGCCCCTGGAGGGCGTGCCGGCCGTCGGCGATTCCCTGCGGGACCTGGAAGCGGCCGCCGCCGTGGACGCCCTGCCGCTCTTGGTGCTCACCGGCAAAGGTGAGCGCACTCGCCTGGAGGGGAAGCTGCCGCCCCGCACCGCCGTGTTCCCCGATCTCGCGGCGGCGGTGGACGCCTTGGTTTCGTCCTGATGACGGGGCAAGGCACACACCCGGCCGACGCCCTCCCATGATCTGGCTGCGCTCGGCCCTCTTCGCCGCGGCGCTCGCCATCACCACCCCGGTCTTTTCTTTCATCGCGCTCGCCACATTTCCCTTCGACGCCCTCACCCGCTACCGGATCATCACCCAGTGGTCGCGCATCACCATCTTCCTTGCCCGGGTGATCTGCGGCATCCGCTATCAGGTGCTAGGACGGGAGCGCCTGCCGACGCGGCCGTCGGTGGTGCTCTCCAAGCACCAGTCGGCGTGGGAGACCCTGGCCTTCCAGGAAATCTTCCCGCCCCAAGTGATCGTAGTAAAGAAAAGTTTGCTCTACATCCCGTTCTTCGGCTGGGGGTTGGCCATGCTCTCCCCCATCGTCGTCGACCGCACGTCCCTGCGCACTTCCCTCAAGCAGCTGCTGCGCCAGGGCATGGCGCGGCTCGCCGCCGGATTCTGGGTCATCGTTTATCCAGAGGGAAGACGGGTCGATCCGGGCGAGCGGGGCCGCTATCAGGTGGGTGGAGCATGGCTCGCCGTGCACGCCGGCGCGCCCGTGGTTCCGGTGGCGGTAAACGCAGGCCGCCTGTGGGGACGGCGGGCGTTCCTCAAGCGTCCCGGGCGAGTGACCGTGAGCATCGGCGAGCCCATCGACCCCCGGGGACTGAAGCCCGAAGAGGTGCTGCGCCGGGCAGAGGAATGGATCGAGGCGGAAATGCGGCGCATCGACGCGGCACCGCAGGAACGCTAAAGAGATGGCCCGGCAGAAGCAGGCCGCGGATCAATTCCGGGTCGCCCAGCTCCTGGGGCGGCCGGTGCCTTACCGCCTGCGGCGTCGGCGGCGTATGCGCCATCTGGTAATGCGGGTAGACGGGGAGGGGCTGCGGGTGAGCGCTCCCTATGGCGTCTCCTCCGCTTGGATCGAGGCCACTTTGCAAGAAAAAGCGCGCTGGATCCTGAAGCGACTGGAGACGCTGGCGGCGCGGGTGATGTGGCGACCCGACTGGCGCGCCGGCGCGCGGCTTCCTTACCTGGGCATCTCTCTCATTCTGGCGGTGGAGGCCCAAGCCCGGCTGTGGCCGGTGGAGCGGGTCGCCGACCGGCTCCTCGTCTCAGATCCCCGCTGTCATGACCCCGCCGTGATGGAAACCCTGGTCATGGACTGGTACCGGGAAGAGGCCTTGCGCCACCTGGCAAACCGGGTGAGCGCTCTCGCCCCCGCCCTGGGCTTGGCGCCGCCCCCCTTCGCCCTTTCTTCTTCCCGCAGCGAGTGGGGCAGCTGCTCTTCCCGCGGCCGCCTTCTCTTCAACTGGCGTTTGATCCAACTGCCCCCGTCCTTGGTGGATTACGTGGTGGTCCACGAGCTTGCCCACTTGATCGAGCTCAACCATTCCCCTGCGTTCTGGCGTCTGGTGGAGCAGGTCTACCCCGGCTGGCGCGACGCGCGCCGGGCGCTGCGGCAGTACGGCTAGCTCGCGGATTAGCCCGCGCTTTCGATCTTCCGCTATCATTGCCGTCATGATGCGCTCGCCGGTCAGGCGTTTTTTGTTGCCCTTGCTTCTCTTTCTCGCGTTGCTGAACGGCTGCGGCTTCAAGGGACCGCTCTACCTGCCGGAAGAGAAGAGCAAGCCTGCGCCGCCCGTTGTTAAGGACACGCCCTCTCGGCAAGAATGAGCGCCTTTCACTACAGCGCCGGCGTGCTGCATGCCGAAGATGTGCCGCTCACCGAAATTGCGGCCCGCTTCGGCACGCCGTGCTTCGTCTATTCCCGCGCGCAGCTCACCGAAACCTATCGCGCCTTCGATGAGGCCCTGGCGGGGCATCCCCACCTGGTGTGCTACGCGGTCAAGGCCAGTTCCAACCTGGCCATCCTGGATCTCCTGGCTCGCCTGGGCAGCGGCTTCGACATCGTCTCGGGTGGCGAGCTCAAGCGCGTGCTAGCAGCCGGCGGCGACGCGCGCCGGGTCGTGTTTTCCGGCATCGGCAAGAGCGAGACGGAGATGCGGGAGGCCCTCGCCGCCGGCGTGCTGTGCTTCAACGTCGAATCGGAGAGTGAGCTCAAGCGCCTGAACCGGGTCGCAGCAGCGCTGGGTACGCAAGCGAGCATAAGCCTGCGAGTGAACCCGGACGTGGATGCGAAGACCCATCCGTACATCGCCACCGGGCTCAAGGAGAACAAGTTCGGCGTTCCCTTCGCCGAGGCCCTGCTCCTGTACCGGGAGGCGCGGCGCATGCCCCATCTCGCGGTAGCAGGCATCAGCTGTCACATCGGCTCCCAGCTCACCGAGCTGGACCCTTTCGTGGAAGCGGCACAAAAGATCCTCGAGCTCGTGGATCGACTCGCCGCGGAAGACATAGCCCTCGCTCACATCGATCTGGGCGGCGGGCTCGGTATCCGCTACCGCGACGAGCAGCCGCCGTCGATCGAGGCGTATGGGCGCGCGCTTACCGGACTGCTGCGCGGACGCCGGGAGCGGCTCATTGTCGAGCCAGGCCGCGCCCTGGTGGGCAATGCCGGCGTGCTGGTGACCCGGGTTGAATACCTGAAGCACGGGGAAACCAAGAACTTCGCGGTGGTGGATGCGGCCATGAACGACCTCATGCGCCCGTCCTTGTACGACGCCTATCACGAGGTCCAGCCGGTCGTGCGGAAGATTGCCCGGGCGAGCGCCACCTACGACGTGGTCGGGCCGGTGTGCGAGAGCGGCGATTTTCTCGCCCGCGATCGCACACTTGCCCTGGAGGAAGGCGATCTGCTGGCGATCGGCTCCGCCGGTGCATACGGCATGAGCATGAGTTCCAACTACAACACGCGCCCGCGAGCAGCGGAGTTGATGGTAGACCGCGATCAGGTGCACCTGATTCGCCGCCGCGAAACCGTCGAGCAGCTGATCGCTCTGGAAAGACGTCTGCCAGATTGATCCAGTGGGTGTGGGGAAAATGCAACGTCGTGGCGCGCTCCAAGCGCTTGTGCCGGCGCTGGCTGTTGTGCGTCGCTGCTCAAGCCCATAGAATCGGGTTACCGAGCTGGAGCGTCGATCGTTTTCATTCACCATTGGGCGTCCTTCGACGCTAGCGAATGCGACGCAGCGGGCTCGGAAGTGCGGCGCAGCCCGCAGCATTCATCCCAACCTGGAGCCTGGACCGAAGAAAGGAGCATGGAGATGGCAGTGAGCAGAAAGAAACCTGCGGCGAAGAAAAGCGCCGTGAAGAAGAAGCCCGCGCCCAAGCCTGCTGCGCGCAAGACAAGCGCTAGAAAGAGCGCCCGCAAGGCAGCGCCCCGGAAAGCGGCACCCAAGAAAGGCGCGCGCAACAAGCCCGCGAGAAAAGCCACCTCTCCCACCGCCCGCAAGACGGTGAGGAAGCCGGCAGCGAAAAAGGTCCGCAACAACCCGCAGCGACGAGCCGCCAGGAAAAAGGCACCCGCCAGGAAAGCAGCGGCAGTCGGAAAAAAGCCCGCGGCGGGGAAAGCGAGCGCGAGGAAATCCGTCAAGAAAAGCCGAGCGCGCAGGCGCGTGGCCGCCAGCGGCGCGCTCGGCGCCTGACGGCTGTCCCCCGGCGGCCCGGGGCAAGCCTCGACCCTTGCCCGGTCTGCCGGGTCGTTTTCAGCCTCCCATCCTTTTCATTCCGCCTCGACGCCCGTGCGCCACAGGGAAAGCGCGCGGCTGCGCAAGGCGTGCACCACGCGGCTGCCCAATAGGACGAGGAGCGTCGCGGCAAAGAGCGCCGGTTGTGTCACGTCCGCCTTGACCAGCCACCAGAAGTGGATCACCCCGCCGATGCCGATCAAATAGACCAGCCGGTGCAGCCGCTGCCAGCGGCGGGCACCGAGCCGGCGGATCATGCGGTCGCTCGAGGTGACCGCCAGGGGAATCAGAAGCAGGAAGCAGGTAAAGCCCACCGTGATGTAGGGGCGCTTCACCACGTCCTGTCCGATGGCCGCTAGGTCGAAAAACTGGTCCAAGACCAGATAGGTGGAGAAATGCAGGCAGGCGTAGAAGAAGGCGTACAAGCCCAGCATGCGCCGCAGCCGCAACAGCCATGGCCACCCGAGCAGTCGCCGCAGCGGGGTCACTGCCAGGGTGAGGGTGAGAAAGGTGAGGGTCCAGAAGCCCGTGGAGCGGGTGATGAATTCCACTGGATTGGCGCCCAGGCCGTCATGGAATCCCAGCCAAAGCAAGCGCGCGAGAGGCGCGAGCGCAAGGAAGAACACGACGCGCTTCAAGCGGCGCACGCGCTCGAGCGGGAGGTAGGCCAGGGTGGTCGCCATGGTGCCGGGGGCTCAGAAATAGCGGCGCAGGTCCATGCCGGCGTACAGGTGGGCCACCTGTTCGGCATAGCCGTTGAACATGAGGGTGTCTCGCTTGGGGGCGAAAAACCCTTCGCCGATGCGCCGCTCCTTGGCCTGGCTCCAGCGCGGATGGTCCACCGTGGGGTTGACGTTGGCATAGAAACCATACTCGTGGGGCGCGGCCAGGTTCCAGGAGGTCCTGGGTTGCGACTCGGTGAAGCGGATCTTCACGATGGACTTCCCGCTCTTGAAGCCGTATTTCCACGGCACCACGATGCGCACCGGGGCCCCGTTCTGGTTGGGCAGCACTTCACCGTACAGGCCCACACACAAGAGGGTGAGGGGATGGAGAGCCTCGTCCAGGCGCAGCCCCTCCACATAGGGCCAGGCGAGGATGGGCAGGCGCTGCCCGGGCATCTCCGCGGGCCGCAGTAGCGTGGTGAATTCGACGTACTTGGCGCTGCCCAGGGGTTCCACCTGCCGGATGAGCTCGGACAGAGAGTAGCCGATCCAGGGCACCACCATGGACCAGGCCTCCACGCAGCGCAGGCGATAGACGCGCTCCTCCAGCGGGGCGAGCTTGAGCAGCTCGTCGATGTCGTATACCCGGGGCCGGCGCACCAGCCCCTCCACCGTCACCGTCCAGGGGCGGGTCTTGAGCAGGTGGGCGCGCTCGGCAGGGTCGCTCTTGTCCGTGCCGAATTCGTAGAAGTTGTTGTAGCGGGTGATGTCCTTGTACGAAGTGGGCGGCTCCGAGGTGCTCAATGGGGATCGACGCACCTCGGGGAGCCGCGCGCCACGACTTTCCGCCGCGCGCACCGCCACGGCTTCACCCAAGCCCAGGGCGAGGGCAGCCTTGAGGAATTCCCGGCGCCGCAGATACACCTCCTTGGGGGTGATCTCTGAAGGTAAAACGTCGCTCGGTCGTTTGATCACCATGGCACTCTTTCCCTTGCTGCCTGAGTCGTTCTCGTCCCTCTGCCCCTTGCGGCAGCGTGACGGCTACTCACGCCTGCCAGACAAAAGGCCGAAGGGTTCATTCGCTCAGCTGGCGATAGACCGCGAAGGCGAGCCGCTGCAGCGGCTCCTTGGCGAGATGGCCCGACAGGGCGTAGCCAAAATCCCGGTCGATCCAGTAGAAAGTGCTCACACTTCCTTCCTGGGCGAAACGAAACGCCGTCTCTGCCGCCTCCGCCCGCCGCCGCACGTACAGGGTCAGACGCTGCCCCTCGGCGTTTTCGTACATGAACTGCGCCGCCGGCCCCGCCTCATCGGCGAGGAGCCGCCCGCCCACCAGGGCGTAGCCTTCCTCCACCAGGGATGGAGCCTTGACCGGCGCCCCCAGTCGTTTCGACAACCAGGCCACCAGGTGTTGTTCCTGATCCGCCCCCACTTCCACAGGATGGCGGACTTCGGGAGTGTAGACGGCATGGGCCACCGCCGCCCGTCGGGCCAGGATTTCCGGCGCCGAGGCGACGGGTGGGGAGGGGGGCTTCAGGCTCCAGCCGAGCACCCCGCCCAGGGCCAACCAGGCCGCGGCCGCCGCAGGCCGCCACGCCAGGATGCGCCGACCGCCGGCCGCAGGTGGCTGTAGCCGCTGCGGAACGGGCTCGTCCATTACGCCATCGTACAAAGTATGGAGCGCCCGCTTCTGCTCGGCATAGGCGGTAAGCCGCGCCGCGTCCTCGGTGTGGGCGGCGAGGTGCGCCTGCACCTCCGAGCGCCGCTCGGGGGGAAGCTCCCCATCCAGGTAGGCGTGCAAATCCGCTTCGACGACAGGATCGTGCTTCATTTCACCACTCGCAACGAAGGGGCGCCGCCCTCGCCGTTCATCAGTTGCCGCAACCGTTCCCGTCCCCGGGCGAGTCGGGACATGACCGTGCCGACGGGCACGCCCAGCACTTGGGCCGCCTCCCGGTAAGTCAACTCCTCCAATCCCACCAGCAACAGCACCTCCCGCTGCTCGGGGGGCAGTCGGGCCAGAGCGGAGGCGAGATCGAGCAGCTGCACCCCGGCCGAGGCATCGGCGGCGGCGGGTCGCTCCAGGGCCCCCTCGTCGAGGGACGCCTCCTTATCCGGACGCCGCGACCGCACTTGATTGACGAACAGGTTGTGCATGATGGCGAACAGCCACGCCCGCAGGTCGCTGCCCGGCCGCCACAAGGCCGCCTTACGCCAGGCCCGCTCCAGCGTGTCCTGCACCAGGTCATCGGCCGCGACGGCATCGCCCAGCAAGGCCCGGGCGTAGCGCCGCAGCCGGGGAATGAGGGCCGCGATTTTTTCCGTTTCGTTCATCGATGGTCCCTCGCCTTGGCGGCACGCCGGCTGCTTGCGGGCCCCTGGCACCCGCTGCCTCGCCCCCGCACGAAAACGAGTTCATGAGCGTAAACAGACCCGGATGGGGATTTATTCCCCTGCGCGGTAGGCTCGCGCAAGCCCCGAAGTTACAATGCGGCGAACCTCCTACACCGCTACGGCACCATGACGCGCTCCCGACCCATCGCCTACCGCATCTTTCCCAAGTCTCCCGAAGCCCACCTGTTCGAGGTGAGCTGCACGGTGGACGATCCCGATCCGGAGGGCCAGCATTTCGCCCTGCCGGCGTGGATCCCCGGCAGTTACATGATCCGGGATTTCGCCAAACACGTAGTGACGATCCGAGCCACGAGCGGCGGCAAACCCCTCACCATCGAGAAGGTGGACAAGCACACCTGGCGCTGCGACTGTGCGCCCGGCCCGGTCACGGTGACCATGGAGGTGTACGCCTGGGATCTGTCGGTGCGGGGCGCCCACTTGGACACCACCCATGGCTTTTTCAACGGCCCGTGCGTGTTTCTGCGGGTGCTGGGAAAGGAAGGGCGACCCTGCCGGGTAGAGATCGCGCCGCCCCGAGGCGCCCGTTACCGGAGCTGGCGAGTGGCCACCTCCCTCGCCCGGGACGGCGCCGAAGCGCACGGTTTCGGCCGCTACGCAGCCCGGGACTACGACGAGCTGATCGACCATCCTGTGGAAATGGGCGAATTCCGGCTCGCCCGCTTTCGCGCCTGCGGCGTGCCCCACGAGGTGGCCCTCACCGGAGTGAGCGACGTGGACCTGGAGCGGCTAACTCGGGACCTGCAGCGCTTATGCGAATATCATATACGCTTTTTCGGCGAGCCGGTTCCCTTCAACCACTATATTTTCCTGGTGACAGCGGTGGGCGAAGGCTACGGAGGACTCGAGCATCGGGCTTCCACGGCGCTGCTCACCGCCCGGGACGATCTGCCCCGCGCCGGTGCCAGGGAAGTGACCGAAGGCTACCGTCGGTTCCTGGGGCTCGCAAGCCACGAGTACTTCCATACCTGGAACGTGAAGCGCATCCGGCCATCCGCTTTCTCCCCTTACGACCTAGACAGGGAGTGTTACACCACCTTGCTCTGGGCGTTCGAAGGCTTCACCTCTTACTACGACGATCTCGCCCTCGTGCGCTGCGGGTTGATTCCGCGCCAGGGCTACCTGGAGCTCCTAGGTCAGTCGATCACTCAACTGCTGCGCACTCCTGGCCGCCACAAACAGACGGTGGCGGAATCGAGCTGGGATGCCTGGATCAAGTACTACCGCCAGGACGAGAACACGCCCAATGCGGTGGTGAGCTACTACACCAAGGGAAGCCTCATCGCCTTGTGCCTGGATCTGTTGATTCGCGACCGCACCCGCGGTCGCAAGAGTCTGGACGAGGTCATGCGGGCGCTGTGGCGCAGGCACGGCCTGACTGGGGTGCCTGTGCCCGAAGACGGGATCGAGCGGCTCGCAGAAGAGGTGACTGGGCTCAAGCTGGGGGCCTTCTTCGACCGGGCGCTACGCTCCACCGAGGAGCTGCCCCTGAAAAACCTGCTCGCCCGCTTCGGAGTAAAGATGGCGCTGCGCCCTGCGGAGTCGGCGACGGACAAGGGGGGCAAGCCGGCGGGGAAGCCGGCCAACGAACTCAAGGAGCGGGTCACCCTGGGGGCGCGCACGAGCGGCAATGGGGCCGAGGTGACGCTCACCCACGTGCTGGACGGCGGGCCCGCCCAGGCGGCGGGCCTCGCCGCCGGCGATATCCTCCTCGCCCTGGATGGCTTGCGCATCACCCCTTCCAACTTGGAAGCGCGCCTCGCCCGCTACCGGCCCGGGGACACCGTGGAAGTGACCGGCTTTCGCCGCGACGAGCTGTTCGTGCGGCGCTTAACCCTCGGTGCCGCGCCCCTCGACACGTGCTATCTCACTCTGGAGGCCTCGACCCGCTTCGCTGGGCGGCTCAAGGAATGGCTGGGCGGGTGAGCACGGCGCAGGGCTATGAAACGCCCCTCAGTGCATGGTCCACTCGCGGCCGCACTTGCGGCAGCGCACCTGCAGCCAGGCCTGCGCCGCCTCGGCCTCTGGCTCTCCGCTCGAGGCCGAATCCCCGTGGGGCCCCCACGCCGTGACGGTAAACGCACCATAGGCGCGGCAGCGGGGACAGGTCGCGTGATCCGCCAGCCGCTCGGCCAGGCTCATGGTGATCTTGTAGCGTCCCCAGGAGAAGAGGCTCAGGGCGCCACCGCCGAAGGCCAGAGTGAGCAGGGCGAAGGGTTCCACGCCCGGCTCTCGGAAGCTCACGCCTTCCAGCGTCGCCGCCACCACCAGCATGCACAGGAAACAGGTCACGAGATAGGCGTGGCTCTCGATCAGCTGGCGCTCGTACCAGCGCCTGAAGCCAAGCTGGCGGATGCGCTCCCCAAGGCCCATGGGAAGGAACTCCGAAAGGACAGGGCATTGTACGCCGGCTTTTGGCCCGCCGGTAGCCACATGCGCCCCGTCAGGCAAGGGGCAGCCTCACCGTGGCTACTACCCCGTCCACGTCCTGCCGGTTCGCTAGCGTTGCGGCACCGCCGTGGAATTCGGCGATCAGGCGCACGATGTACAGTCCCAGCCCCAGGTGGGGCTCGCCGGATTCCTTGGTATTGGGCCGCACCGACACCATGGACTCGAACAGCCGGCCCTGCATTTCGGCGGGCAGAGGCGGGCCTTCGTTGAGCACCCGCAACAGCGCCTGGTTTCCCTCCTGCTCCAGGCGCACCGTGACGGGCGTCCCGGGCCGGGCAAAGTCCATGGCGTTGACCACCAGTTTGTCGAGCAGCTGGGCAATCAGGTCCGGTACTCCCATCAATCCCATCGGTCCGCTCGCCCCCAGGTAAAAGGTGAGCTCGCGTCCGGGATAGGCGCTGCGGTAGCCTTCCACGCAGCCCGAAACCACCTGGGCAAGATCGAAACGTTCCCGCTCCGCCCGGGCGAGGGCCTGCTCGAGGCGCGTCGCCTCGGTCATGCGGGTGAGGAGGGTGGACAGGCGCGCGAGCCCCTGCTCGGCCCGGTGGAGATAGACCTGGGCTTCTGCGGGCAAGGATTGCCCCTTCAGGTTTTCCAGGGAAGAGCGCACCACGGCGATGGGCGTGCGGAACTCGTGCGACAAGCGGCTCGCCATCTGTTCCAGGTATCCGGTGTATTGACGCAACCGCGCTAGCATGGCGACGAAGCTGCGGGCGAGATCGCCGATCTCGTCCCCGGAGGCGGGCGTCTCGATTTCTCCCCGCACCCGGCCCTGGGGATCGATGGCCCGGTCCACCGCGTCTCGCAGGCGCCGGATGCGCACCGACACATGGCGCGCGAAGACAAAGAGGGCAAGCGCCCCCAGGATGAAAACGGCGAGCGTCAGGTTGAAAAGGGCCTCCAGCGCCGCGTTGCGCACGCTCAAGATCGGCCGGGTGCTTTCCTCCACCAGCACCACCCCCATGACCCGGTCCTCGTTCCACACCGGGTGAGCCGCCGAGACCACGGCGGCTCGCTCGTCGGGCAGGTGACGCCAACCGGTGGTGGCGATGCCAGAAAGGGCCGCCTCCACCTCGGGTCCCTCGAGCCCGCCTTCCGCAAGCCAATCTTCGGTTTGGGGTCCGCCCGGCTGCTGTAGCAGCAGGGCGTAGAGGGGTCGCAGCAGGTGCTCCTGCAGGCGCGCCCCTAGGCCGGTCGCGTCCTCGCTCGCTGAAGGCGCGGGCGGCTGAAGGCTGCCGGCCTGGGCCAGAACGCGACGGGCGGTGTCGAGCACCCAGATGCGGGAGCTCGACCGGGCAAGGCCCTTGATGATGAGATCGATCTCCGTGTCGGAAAAAGCGAGGCTCGCCACTTCCACCGGCGATTCCCCCGCTCGGGCGCCGCGGCCTGTATCCACGTCCACGGCAAGAAGCCGCACCCGCTCGCTTCCCAAGTCGAAGGGCAGGCGCAGCTCCGCGGTATAGCCCGTCTCACTCCACAACCACACGCCTTCCACGCCCGGGTCGGCCACCCATCGGCCGCCGGGTTGCTCCCCTTCGGCCCGAAGCTCCCCGCCCCGATCGCCGGTCAGGCGCCAGCGGCGCAGCTCACCGGCGACTCCTTCCATCTCGAGCAACAGATGATCCGCCCGCCCCAGGTCATCGCCACGGCCAGCGGGCCGCACCACCCGGTCATCGGTGGCGCGCACGAAAAGATAGAGGTGCCGGCCGAACCTTCCCGCCCGCAGGTCGATCGACAGGGAATAGAAGACCAGCCCTCCCGGCGCGGCGGATAGCTCTCCCAGGCTGCGCTGATGGAGAGGCACAACCTGACGCTCCCAGTCGGAGGCCTGGCCGTCCAGCCGCATTGCCGCGGTGAGATTGGTCACCATGAGCCCGGCTGGCGACTTCTCGCCCACCGGCCCCGTCAGGAACAGCCGCGGCCGGTCGTGGAGAGCGGTGGCCACCGCCCGGGCGAGGCCCGCCACCGCCCGCTCCTGGCCTTCCCGCAGGAACTTCTCCATCTCCACCACGTAGCGGTAGCCGAGCCATGGGATGGTCAACAGCACCGCGGCCACCAGCAGCACCTTGGCGCGGATGGAGAGGGTGGGTGCGAAGGGGATCACTCGGCGGCGTGCGGGTCGTTCCAGCGGTAACCCATGCCGTAGACGGTCTCGATGCAGTCGAAGGCGGGGTCGCGCGCCGCGAATTTCTTGCGGATGCGCTTCACGTGGGAGGTGATGGTGCTGTCGTCCACCACCATGCGCGCCTCTGCCATCAACTGATCCCGGCTTTTCACATGGCCGGGAAACTTGGCGAGGGCATGCACCATCCAGAACTCGGTGAGGGTGAGGTCCACCGGTTCCCCGTTCCAGCGCGCCATGATGCGCTTAAGGTCCAGGGTGAGTCGGCCGCGCCGCAGCACGTCCTCCGCCTCGGCCATCTTGCCCGCCAGGTCGCTGCGTCGGAACAGGGCCGCGATGCGGGCGAGCAGATGGGGCAAGCTCACGTCCTTGGTGAGATAGTCGTCGGCGCCCAGGCGCAGCCCCGCCACTGTGTCGAAATCGCTATCCCGAGCCGTGAGGAAGATGATGGGCAGGGTGGCCGACAGGGCGCGCAGCTCCCGGCACAGGGTAAAGCCGCCGTCGGGCTCGTCCTCGAGCCCGATATCGATGATGGCCATATCCGGCAGTCGCAGCCGGAACGCCTCCAGCGCCTCGCGCCGGTTGGCGTAGGTAGCCACTTCGTAGTGGCGCTGGCGCAGCGCGTCCGCATAGTTGTCTCGGATGGCGGGCTCATCCTCCACGATGGCGATGCGTCGGCTCATGGCAGTAATGACTCGGGAAAGTCTGCAGGGACTATAGCGCGGCCCGCAAGCGCGGGAAATCCCGGTGAGCGGTTTGCCATTTTTTTGCCCCAATCGCCCCCGGGAATTCCATTTTTACTTCCCCCGCGCCGCCATGCCGGCAGCGTTGAATCTACTGCCGGTGGCCATCCCGGCCGGCCCCCATCAATGGAAGAGGAAAAGACCATGAGCGCCATGCAACCGTTGCCTCCCACCCGCCGGCTCCCGCGGTCGGAGATCCTGCGCGATGCCTTGTCTGCCTTGGGTTTGAGCGTTCTCGCCGGCCTCGCCGTCAGCTTCGTCCTGGGGACCCTGGTGTTGCTTTTCACCCTGCTTCCGGGACCCCTCTGAACCGGCTGTGTACGGGCCCCGCCGACGGTGTGTGCCCGTCGTTCGACCGAATGGGGGTGCGTGCTTTCGCAGGGTGTCCCTTCCGCCCGGCGGCGGAACACACCCTGCCACTCCCACACGGCAACGCTTCGCAAGGGAGGCCGGAACATGAAACCCTGGTCCTGGGTCAAGGCTTGGCCTGTCGCGAAACTGAGCGTCCCGCGCCTCGGCGTAAGGCTTCTGCTCCTGGCGGACATGGGTGCGTGGGGCCTAGAGGCGGGGGGCTCGCCAAACGCCGTCCGTTCCGGCGCTCGCCGCCTCCATCTCCTGCTCACGGTCCGGGGCGGTGACCACTTCCGTTTCCTTCAGGCATTACAGCCGGCAGACGAGATCCGGCTGGACACCCCAGGGGGCGAAGGCAGACGCTATCGGGTCAAGGCGCATTTCATCGCCGACCGGCGCATGCTGCCCCTGCATCTGGCCCCCTTCGCCCGGGGGCTTACCCTGGTCTGCCCCTATCCCTTCGCAAGCCCGGGCCCCGGCGGGGCGCTGCGCTACGTGGTGAGCTGCGAGCGGATCGAGGCCCTGCCGGTCCCCCATGGGCCCACCGAAGGCCATCGGGCGGTCGGGTAAATGCCTTGGAGCAGGAACCACGAATGCTTATACTGGCCGTTTTTTCGCCTTGGGAGCCGCTTGCATGCACATCGCGTGCCTCGATCTGGAAGGCGTTCTCGTCCCCGAAATCTGGGTGGGTCTCGCCGAGCGCGCGGGCATTCCCGAGCTTCGCGCCACCACCCGGGACGTGCCCGACTACGACCAGCTCATGCGCCAGCGCCTGCGGCTCCTCCACCAACACCGCTTGGGACTGCCCGACCTCCAGGCAGTGATCGCCACCTTGGAGCCGTTGCCCGGGGCGCGTCCGTTCCTGGACTGGCTGCGGGAGCGCTGCCAGGTGGTGATCCTTTCGGACACCTATTACGAGTTCGCCCTGCCCCTCATGCGTCGCCTGGGATACCCGACCCTGCTGTGCCACCGCCTGGTGGTGGACGACCACGGACGCGTGGTCGACTACCGGCTGCGGCAAAAAGACGCCAAGCGCGAAGCGGTCAGGGCTTTCCATGGCCTGAACTTCAAGGTGGTGGCCGCCGGCGATTCCTACAACGACACCGCCATGCTGGCGGAAGCGGACGTCGGCATCTTCTACCGCCCACCCGAGAACGTGGCCCGGGAATTTCCCCAGTTTCCCATTGCCCACAACTACGAAGAGCTGCAGTGGGCTTTCGCCGCCGCCCTCGACCGGCTCTGAGGAAGGAAGCCCGCTCGGCTGCCTCCTGCCTGGTTTGCTCCCCGCGTCTTCTGCCGTATCCTGTCGAAGCGGTTTGCAGGGCTGGGCGATGAAGCGCTGGATGGAAAGCTTGAAAGCATTGCGCCGGGGCAGGCCCGGCCACCGCTTCCAGGAGTGGCACCGCTCTCAGCGCCGCCGGGTCGACGGCTGGGGCCGGGTCCTGACGGCCTTCCTCGGCCTGCTGCTGGTCCTCGTGGGGCTCCTCCTCATGGCGATGCCAGGACCCGGCCTACTGGTGGCGCTCGTGGGCCTCACCCTGCTCGGCAGCACTTCCCTTACGGTGGCGCGGGCGCTGGACCGGGCCGAGCTGTGGCTGGGCCCGGCATGGAGGCGTCTGCGGCAGCGATGGGGCAACCGCCCACCCCGCGGTCCAAGGTAGCCTCGCCTGCGCCGCGCCTCGGGCGCCACGACGCCATGGACAATGGCGACATCGGCAAAAAAAAAACCGGCGATGGAAGCGCAGCGGCTCCTAGCGACGATTGCCCACCTCCAAGCCGCTCCTGCGGGGGCACTGACAGCGCGCCTGACGCTGCCGCGCGAAACCGTGACGAAGGCCCTGACCCGGCTGGAGGTGGCAGGCCTCATCCATGCCGCTTAACCTGGACGGGACCGACGACCCGTACAGCCTGAGCCCCGCAGGCAAGGCATGGTGGGCACGGGAGGAGGCGGCCGCCTCCCATTAAGGGGCGTAGCGCCGGTACCGTTCCATGAAGCGGCGGTCCAGCCACGCCTTCCAGCCCATGCACCAGCGCCCTTTTCCGTACAAGGGACCCCAAGCAGCGAGGGCTTCCCCCTCCCCCAGGTCGAGAATCGAGAGGGCGAAGGCTTGCGGGCGGTAGCGGTGCAATGCGCCGCCAGTCACCCTCGCCAGGAGGTTTTTCAGCAGCACGGGGCCCTGGCGCACGCCGTATACGCCCAGCTTGGGCAGCCGGTGATGTTCCAGCGTGGCGCAGTCGCCCGCGGCGAACACCCGTCCATCGGCGACGGAGCATAGGGAAGCGGAGACTCGAAGCCCGCCGTCGTCCGCCACCGGGAGCCCCAGCCGGGAAACCAGGGCGGCGGGTTTCAAGCCGGTCGCCACCACCAGCACGTCCCATTCCGCCCTGTGGCCGTCCTCGGACTCCAACTGCCCCTGCCGCACGGTGCGCACATGGAAGCGGAACAGCACTTCGATGCCCCGCTGGGTGAGCACCCGATATAGCAGCCGCCCGGCACCGGGCGGATAGCCTGGAAGGAGGTGCCTACCCCGCTCCACCAGGGTGATCCGCACCCGCCCGCCGCGGCGCCGCGCGAGCGCATCCACGTTGGCGGCGACTTCCCCGCCGGTCGCGCCGCCGCCGATCACGACCACCCGCAGGGGCCTGGAGGAGGAAGAGCGGAAAGCCTCCTCCAGCCGTCGCCTGAGGTGCACCAATCCCAGGATGGGCTTCACCGTCCAGACGTCGTGGAACCTCATCCAGTCGGGATCGGCCGCCACTTCGCTCCCCACATTGAAGGACACCCAATCGTAGGGGAGACGCGCGCCGGAGGCGAGGATCACCGCCCGGCCGGTACGGTCCAGGCCCGCCGCCCGATCCAGTACAAACCGGCCGCCGTTCGCCTCGATCACCGGGCAAGGATCGATCTGGTCGTCCTCCGGCGCGTACTGGCCGCCCAGCATGCCGGTGGCCATGCCGGAATACCACAGCCGGCCAGGATCGACGAGGATGAGCTCCGCCCCTCGGGCGCGGAAGGCCTGGGCGTTCAGCGCCACGTGCAGGTGAGCATGGCCGGCGCCCACCAGCACCACCCGCGGCCGGCTCATGGGTTTCCCGCCCGACGGGAGGCAACCCCGTCCGCGCCGCGCCCGGTCTCGGTGCGGCGACGCCACAGCAGGCCCACAGCGCGCGCCGCGGCGGTGAGGCCGATCCAAAAGAGCACTACCACCGCGGGTGCCGCAATGACGTATGGATAGCGCCAGGCGAGGAGGGAAAGGGCCATCAGCACGGCGCCGATGGTGGCGAGGGCCCGGGCCTCGGCCGCGTCCAGGGGGCGTCGCCCGCGCACCGCCGCAGCCGCCGCGCCGCCCAGGTGGGCCGCATAGCGCACTGCGCCCCGGGCGCTGGAGCGGGCCCGCTCGCGCATGGCCTTGAGCCGCTGGCGGGGACTGGATAGCACCACCCGCTGCCGGGGCGAGAGAACGATCTCCGTCGCGCGGCGCAGATCCTGCAGGAAGCGCGCCTCCATCTCCTGCGCCACGCCTGCGTCCTCAATGGCCACATCCAATTCCCAGTTGCCGAACCAACTGGAAAAGTTCAGGTTGGTGGAGCCCACCCGTGCCCAGCGTCCGTCGGCCACCGCGGTCTTGGCGTGGATCATGGGGCCGTCCCACTCGAAGACGCGGATGCCCGCCTCCAGCAGCGGCCGGTACTGGGTACGGGACAGGGTGGCGATGACCGGCACGTCGCTCGAGCGCGGCACCAGCAGGCGCACATCGACCCCGTCCCGGGCGGCTTCCCGCAGGGCTTCCAGGTACACGGGGGTGGCCATGAAATAGGCGTCGGTGAGCCACAGGCTGCGGCGGGCGAGGGCCGCCACCAACAGGTCCAGACGATAGAGGTTGGCAGTGGTGGGGGTGGCGCCGATCACCCGCAGGGCCACCTCGCCCCGGGCCGGGATCGATTCCCGCGCTGGAATGAGGGACTCGGGGATGCTGCCGCCCGCGTCCTCCCAGGCCTCGGCGAAGGTCCAGAGAAGGTCGGCCACGGCGGGCCCGCGGATCTCCACCCCCGTGTCGCGCCACGGCTCCCGACCCCGGGCGGGATCCCCCATCCACGATTCCCCGATGCATAGACCGGAGACGAAAGCGACTTCGGTGTCCGCCACCAGGAGCTTGCGGTGGTCCCGGGACAGGACGCTGAAGGCTGCCGTGAGCCGGGGCGGATTGCACGCTCGAACCTCGCCCCCCGCCTCCGTGAGGGGCTGGAACAGGCGGCTCCAGCCGGCGCGCAGGGACCCGAACCAGTCGTAGAGCACGCGCACCGCCACGCCCTCGCGAGCCTTGCGCGCCAGGAGATCCACGAAACGGCGGCCGATGCGGTCATCGTCGATGATGTACATCTCCAGACACACCTGGCGACGGGCGTCCTCAATGGCCGCCTGCCACGCCGGGTAGTTCTCCGTCGCGTCGCAGAGCACGCGCACCCGGTTTCCGGCCACCAGGGGTGCTCCCGCGGAGCGGGAGAATGCCTGATCGGCGAGAACGCGGATGACGTCGAGGGATTCGGGCAGCTGCATAGAGGCCCAGGCCGGAAAGAGCATTATACTGGGCGCCGCGCGCTGCCCCGGGGCGCGCGGACGCCCTATGCACGTGCCGCTCGAAACTCTTGCGCTGATAATGCTGGTGACCTTCGCCGGCTACGTGATCTTCGGCATGACGGGCTTCGGCGCATCGCCCATTACCATCCCGGTCCTGGCCCACTTCCTTCCCCTGCCCTTCGTGCTCGCCTTGTGCAGCGTGCTCGATCTCACCACCGCCACGCTACTCGGCTACCGCACCCGCCGGGAGGCCGAGAAGCGGGAACTGCTGGCGCTCCTGCCCTTTACCCTGGCGGGTGTCGCTCTGGGGGTCACCCTGCTGGTGAATCTGCCGCGGGAGGCCACGCTCGCTGGACTTGGCCTTTTCGTCTGCGGCTATGCGCTCTACGCGGCCTCCCGCCGGCCCTTTGCGCGCACGTTAAGCCGCGCCTGGGCCGCGCCGCTCGGGCTGGCGGGCGGCCTCTTCGGCGCTTTGTTCGGCGTGGGCGGCCCGCCCTATGTCGTCTACGTGACCGGGCGCGTCCCGAAGCCCGCGGCCCAGCGCGCCACCATCGTCTTGATGGTCATTGTGAGCGTGGGCCTGCGGGTGATCGCTTTCGCCACGGCCGGTCTGTTCGCCGCCCGGGGCCTGGCGATGGCAGCCGCGGCCCTGCTGCCGGTGGCTTGGTTGGGTCTTTGGGTTGGGCACCGGATCCACTTGGGCGCGCCCCCGGGGGTCCTCGCCCGCATCGTCGCCGTCGTCCTTTTCGTGAGCGGCGCATCCCTGCTCTATCGCAGCCTGGGAGGGATCGGCCTACCGGCAGCACCGGTCTGAAGTGCTCCATCGGCATGCACCAGCGGCCGAGTGCTCCGGGAAATGGCCAGGCTAGGATTCGCTGGCCATGCTCTCGATGTCCACAATGCGACCCGCCTCGTCGAAGCGCACCAGGAGAAAGGGCCGTCCCTGCCGACGGGCGAGCAAGCGAGAGGGCAGTTCCTCCACCTCCTGAGACAAGGTTGTCATCCAGGCGCGGGTGACGGCGCGATGATCCACTTCGAAGAGCTGGACCGCGCGCCTCAAGCACGACCCGATCAGATCGGGGCGTCGGGTGAAATCCAAGTCGAGGGGCACCTCGTGGAGCAAGAAATAGACGGCGCCGCCCGCGCCCGGGGCCCGGTAATAGGCATCCGCCCCGCACACACCGGAAGCGGCCAGAGCCAGGGCGTGGCCGGCGATGTCCGCCAGGGGCAGTCGGGGCTCGATCAGCATGGGAATGTCTTGCCGCAAGCCGTATTCGCGCAGTCGCTGCGCATCGAGCAGGAGTTCTTCGGGAAATTCGCCCAAAGGATCAGCCCAGGCCCAGATCCAGGTATTGTCCTGCTCCACTTCGGTCCCGAGGAGCTGCAGTGGAAACACCCGGCCGCGGCCGAAATCCACGACCCCCCGCTCCAGGTGAAGCCGGCCACGGTGCTCCCCCAGGTACTCTGCCAGGACCTGCTGCTTGGCCAGGGACAGGACCAGGTGACGGGCGAGGACGTCCTTGAAGGTTTCCATCGGGCTAGCGATCGGGGGCAACCTCGCAGAGCAGGTCATGGGCCATGCGGATCGCCATCTCCCGCCCCCCATAGTAGCGGGGCACGCGGGCGATTTCCCGGTAGCCTAGGGACTGGTAGAACTGACGCGCCCCCCGGTTCACCGCCCTGAGCTCCAGATAAACCACTTGAATCCCAGCGGTGCGGCAGGAGGCTTCCAGCCATTGCACCAGGCGGCGCGCGATGCCTCGGCGCTGGAACCTGGGCCGCACGGCCAACAAGTTTAAGTGCGCCGTCTCGTCGCCGAACTCCATGAGGGCGAAGCCCACCATCCGGCCTTGCGCCTCCGCCACCAGGGCCATGGTCTCCCGGTGGCGGATGCTGGCGGCGACCCGGGCCGGCGTCCAGGACCAGCCCAACCCCATTTCGATCAAGTCGCGGGACATGGCAGCGATCTCGGCGCTGTCCTTGGGCGTTGCGGGTCTGAAGAGAATGTCCATGGGTCAATCCGGACCGCGGAGGGGCGCAACCGCTCGAATATGCTACACCTTCCTCCTGCACCCGGCCCGTCGCGCTTGCGGGCGCCTTTCTCAACCCAGCCGGAGGATGAAGTGGGCCAGCTCCGGGCGCTCCGTCCAGCCGCCCTTCGTGTAAAAGCCGCGTCGATACGCTTCCCGGTCTCGATCAGCGAGCAGCATCAAGCGAGCGCAGCCCCGCCCGTGGGCTTCGGCGACGATGACCTCCAGCAGGGAGCGCCCCACGCCCCGGCCCCGGTACGCCTCTTCCACGAAGAGCTCGCAGACATAGCCTTGCGGACCGGGCAGGAACAGGCAGGGTAGCCAGTGCACCGCGGCGTAGCCGACCACCCGTTCCTCGGCTTCGGCCACGTACACCGAGTGGCTGTTGTCCGCAAGGCAGGCCGAGAGGTGGCGGCGCACCCGCCGCTCGGTGCTCTCTCGCGGCTCTTCTTCGAGCTCGGCAAACCATCCCAGCGCTCGCAGGAGCGCAGCGAGGGATGGCGCGTCCTCTAGCCTGGCGGTTCGAATGCGGGCTGCACTCATTTCCATTGCCCTCTCCCCCCGTTCACCTCGGCCAAGAGACCTGCGAGAGCGGTCGACCCGGTGGCCTGCCCCTTGACCCTGCGGATCTTCGCCGCCTCGCGGGACGGCAAGCGGCTGCCGCCCATCGAATGGCCCCGGGCCGATTGCGATGGACATCGGGGCCCTGTTGTCCAGCAACCGCGCACCGTTAGCGACGCGCCCGGAGGCAACGACGGCGTGACGCCTCGCTTGATTGCCCAAAGCGGCAAGACTTAAACCCCCGAGCACTCCGATCATCGCCGTCCTTCGGGACAGGGCCCGACGGTAGCCGCGGGTAGCTCCGACAGGGGCCTAAACCCCAAGGCGAGGGCTTCCTCCAGGCGATTCGCTGGGATGTCATAGAGGTGGATGACGCCGGTTTCCACGCCGCACAGGGCTATTCGCACCCGGCCGTCGTGGCCGCACCCGCTACCCAACACGGGAATGCCGGCAGCCGCGAGCGTCCGCTGCCCCGCCGTCGGCGGGGCGCCGGAATCCGGCTCGCATTGGCGCGAGCCGTCGGCTCTGTAGACCCGTATCGTTTGCCCCTTGTCCACCATGCCGAGGGAAGGAGCGCAGGCCATCACCCCGACACAGCCCGCCGCGGCCAGCCAAACGCCGGCGCGGCTGCGCGCGGGCACAGACCACCGGTGATTTGAAGCGGTGGAGGGAAGACTTGAGAGCCCCGTGCAGCTCATTCCACCCCTTGTCCATGCCGGCTTTCGGTGTGTGCCGAGCGCCCTCGCTCGCCCGGCCCGGCTCCTCCTTGAGCCGGTCGATCTCGGCCACCCACGGGTCCCACGGGGTCTGAAGCCGCTGGAGCTAGGCGTTCCTGGTTTCCATGGATGCCTCCTCCGGGTGGAGGGCGCCCATGGCGCTTGCCCTCGGGGGCCTTGCCGGGGAGAAACAGGGCCAGCAAGTCGTTCAGGAACCGGCGGCCGAGCAACGTCGGGACAAAGCGGCCCTGGTCCCATATCACCAAGCCCTTCGATTCGGCCAGGCCCAGCACAGGCAGCACCACGGCGAGGGGCAACCCGGTGCGCGCCTCGAAGAGGGCCGCCTCGAAGCCCTGGTGCAAGCGCAGGGCGTTCATCATGAACTCGAAGGGCAATTCGTCCACCGGCACTTCCTGGGTCGCCTCCACCGGCGCGCCCTGTTCCACCCGCTCCATGTACGCCTTGGGTTGTTTGCAGCGCCAGCTGCGCACGATCCGGTCGGGGAACGAGACCTTGGAGTGGGCGCCGGCGCCGATGCCCAGATAGTCCCCGAAGCGCCAGTAGTTGAGGTTGTGGCGACATTCCCAGCCGGGCCGGGCGTAGGCGGAGGTTTCGTAATGCACGTAGCCTCGGGCGGCCAGGCTTTCCTCTACCACTTCTTCCATGGCTGCAGCCGTGTCCTCGTCGGGCAGCACCGGGGGATGGCGGTGGAAATAGGTATTGGGCTCGATGGTCAGGTGGTAGGCCGAGACATGGGGTACCCCGAAGGCGGCCGCCGTCTCGACGTCGCGCCGACACCCCTCTAGCGTCTGTCCGGGCAGCCCGTACATGAGGTCCAGATTAACATTGTCGAAGACCGCGAGGGCCAGCTCCAGGGCCCGGCACGCCTGAGCCCCGTCGTGCACCCGCCCGATGGCCTGCAGCATCCGGTCGTCGAAGCTCTGGACACCCAGGGAGAGGCGGTTCACGCCCGCGGCACGCAGTCCGGCAATCTTCTCCGCCTCCACCGTGCCCGGGTTGGCCTCCAGGGTGATCTCAGCGTGGGCGTCCAGGGGCACGCGGGCCCGGATGGCGGACAGGATCGCGTCTACCGCTTCGGCAGAAAGCAGGCTCGGTGTCCCACCGCCAAAAAACACGCTGTGGACGCGCCGACCCCAGACCTCGGGCAGCGCCAGCCCCAGGTCCCGAAGGAGGGCATCGATATAGCGCCGCTCGGGAATCCTGCCGCGCAGCGCATGGGAGTTGAAATCGCAATAAGGACACTTACGCACGCACCAGGGTACGTGGATGTAGAGGGCGAGGGGCGGGAGCGCCTCGAGCCGCGGCCGGGGGGCCATGGTGAGCCCGCGGGCGGCCACGGAATCCTCGGCGAACATGGGGAAGAGACGACGCAGGCGAAGTAGACGCCCCCATTATACGGCAGAGCCTCGAGGCTCCGGAGCGCCCTTTACCCCATCCAGGCTCACCACCGGCTCGTCTCCCAGCACTTTCGCCTCGTGCAGGACCCCCCGCGGCACGGACAGCAGGTCGCCTGGTCCCAGCACCACCTCGCGCCCCATGACCGTCAAGCGAAAACGACCCGAAAGGACCGCATCCATCTTGTCTACCTCGTGGGTATGAGGTGGAAAATAAGTTCCTGCAGGGTAGACGTAGCGGGTCACCCGGTAGCCCCGGGACTCCATCTTGGCCCGCAGCCGCGCCTCGGTGAGGGGCCCATCCCGCGCCTCGTCCCAGCGTTCCACTTCGAGCGCCATGGCAAACACCTTTCGACTTTTACAGATCATCTGATTATGACCGCCCCCATCGTCGAGCTGGAATCCCTGCGGGACCGGGCACCGGTGTTCGCCGACCGGGCCGAGGCAGGACGGGTGCTCGCCGGCCTGTTGGAAGGTTACCGAGGGAGCGACGCGCTGGTGCTCGCCATTCCCGCCGGCGGCGTGCCCGTAGCGGCAGAAGTGGCCCGCGCCTTGGGGCTGCCCCTGGACGTGGCGGTGGTGTCCAAAATCCTCCTTCCCTGGAACACGGAAGCCGGCTACGGGGCGGTGGCCTTCGACGGCACCGTTTGCCTGAACCGGACCCTGGTGGACCAGTTGGGGCTGACGGCAGAAGAGGTGGCCCAGGGGGTGGCCGAGACCCGGGCCAAGGTGGAGCGCCGACTCGCCCGTCTGCGCGCCGAACGGCCGCCTCCCCCCCTTGCCGGGCGGCCGGTGATCCTGGTGGACGACGGGCTCGCCTCTGGTTTCACCCTAATGAGCGCTGTCGAGGCCCTGAGGCGCGCCGCGGCGGCCGAGATCGCGGTGGCGGTGCCCACGGGACATGCCCAGGCCGTCGAGCGACTGGCCTCCCGCGTGGACCGTCTCTACTGTGCCAACCTGCGCGCTGGCCGCCGCTTCGCGGTGGCGGACGCCTACCGCCGCTGGCATGACGTCCCGGAGGAAGAAGCCTGGGCGTTATTACTGCGCCAGGGGACGGCGTGAGACGATCCCGGCCTCACTCCGGCGCGCTGCGGCTCAGCCTCTCCGCCAGCCGCGCCAAGGCCTTGCCTCGGTGGCTTACCCGGTTCTTTTCCTCGAGCGCCAGCTCCGCCCCCGTGCGGCCCAGGCGGGGGTCCAGGAACAGCGGATCGTAACCGAAGCCCCCGGTGCCCCGGGGCGCATGGACGATCTCTCCGTGCCACTCCCCCTCGGCGATGAGGGGCTGGGGATCGTTGGCATGCCTGAGAAGCACCATGACGCAGTAATAGTGGGCACGGCGATCGGTCACTCCTTCCATTAACGCCAAAAGCTTCGCGTTGTTGCGCTCGTCAGAGCAGGGATCGCCCGCGAAGCGGGCCGAGTGCACCCCGGGCGCCCCATTCAAGGCAGTCACGCAGATGCCGGAATCGTCAGCGAGGGCAGGCAGCCCCGCGGCGCGGCACGCCTGCCGGGCTTTCGCCAGGGCGTTCTCGATGAAAGTGCCGTAGGGCTCCTCCGCCTCGGGGATGCCCAGATCGGACTGGGGCAGGATCTCGAAGCCGAGCGGCGCAAGCCAGCGCCGGATCTCCCGGATCTTGCCCGGGTTGTTGCTGGCGAGGACGATCCTTTGCATGGGTTTTCCCGGCGGGGAAGGCAGGTTCCAAAAGGCGGATTTCGGGCGGCTATGATACCCTCCCCATGCCTAAAAATCAGGTCCGGTGAAACCGGGCCGTTGCGCAAAGGGAGGGCTCTCGCGCCATGTTCGAGTGGATCAGCGACCCGCAAGCCTGGATCGCCCTGGTCACCTTGACCGCCCTGGAGATTGTCCTGGGCATCGACAACATCATTTTCATCTCCATCCTGGTGGGCCGACTCCCTCCAGAACAACGGGGCAAGGCCCGGTTCCTGGGGCTTGCGCTTGCCATGGGCATGCGCATCGGGCTGCTCCTGTCCCTCGCCTGGGTCATGTCCCTCACCGCCCCCCTCTTCACGGTTTTCGAGGAGGAAATCTCGGGCCGGGACCTGATCCTGGTGGGCGGGGGGCTATTTCTGCTGTGGAAGAGCGTGCACGAGATTCACAACGCCCTGGAAGGGCCGGAGGAGGGGGAGAAAAAGATCGCGGCGGCCACTTTCGGCGGAGTGCTCCTGCAGATTGCCTTGATCGACATCGTGTTCTCCCTCGACTCGGTGATCACCGCCGTGGGCATGGCCCAGCACGTGCCGGTGATGGTGATCGCCATCGTGCTAGCGGTCTTGGTGATGATGCTGGCCGCCGGACCCATCAGCGATTTTGTCGACCGGCACCCCACTCTCAAGATGCTGGCCCTGTCCTTTCTGGTGCTGGTGGGCGTGGCCTTGATTGCCGAGGGCTTCGAGTTCCACATCCCCAAGGGCTACATCTATTTCGCCATGGCCTTCTCGGTGGCCGTGGAAATGCTCAACTTGCGAGTGCGGGCGCGCCGAGGAAAGCCGGTGAAGCTGCACAAGCCCGCTTCGCCGGGAGGCGCCAGTAAAAAAGCGGGCGAGAAAGCCTGACCGCCTGCGCCAAGGGAGTCGCGAATGCCGTTGGGCGTCATGGTGGCGGTGCTCTTCGCCGCCGCCTTGCACGCGGCGTGGAACGCCCGGCTCAAGGCGAGCGCCGATCCCCTGCCAGAGGCCTTGGCAGTGGTCATGGGAGCGGGGCTGCTGGCGCTGCCGGCCCTCGCCGCGCTACCGCTGCCCCGGCCGCAGAGCTGGCCTATGCTGGCCGCCTCCACCGCCCTGCATGTGGCCTATTTCGTCCTGGTAGCCTTGGCCTACCGCTCGGGGGCGCTCAGCATCGCCTACCCCCTCATGCGGGGTGTGCCGCCCGCGGTGGTGGCGGCGGGAGCCGCCCTCTTTCATGGCGAAACCCTGTCGGCAGCCGGTTGGGGGGCAGTGCTCGCCATCGTGCTGGGCGTGCTCATGCTGAGCGGCGAGGGACTTAAGGCGCGGGCTGCCTCCGGCCGCGGCCTGGCGATGGTGGGAGCCAATGTGGTGGTGATCGTGGCCTACACCCTGGTGGACGGGGCCGGCGTGCGCGCCTCGGGAAATGCCATGAGCTATGCTGCCTGGCTCTTCGCCTTGACGGGAACAGCCCTCCTGCCGTTGTACGCAGGCCTCATGCGGGGCCGCAATTCTGCTTCGCTGGCGGCCCGCAAGTGGCAAGTCCTGCTGGGCTCCACCTGTACTCTGGGTGCCTACGGCATCGCCCTCTGGGCCATGACCCGGGCTCCCATCGCCCTGGTGGCGGCCCTGCGGGAGACCTCCATCCTGTTCGGGGTGGCGATGGCCGCCCGCTGGCTGCGGGAGCCGTTGACGCCCCGGCGCTGGCTGGGGTGGGGCTGGTGGCGGCGGGCGCCGTGGCCATGCACCTTGCCTGATGCGACCCGTCAACCCTGCTGCAGCGCCTCTTTCTGAAGCGCAACCAGCTGCTCGATGCCCGACTGGGCCAGGTCCAGGAGCTCGTTCAGTTGTCCCCGGGTGAAGGGCTCGCCCTCCGCAGTGCCCTGGACTTCCACCAGCTTCAATTCCCCTGTCATGACCACGTTCATGTCGGTGTCGCAGGCGGAATCTTCCATGTAATCCAGGTCCAGGATCGGCACGCCCTGGTAGATGCCCACCGACACCGCCGCCACGTGGTCCTTGATGGGCCAGGCATCGATCATCTCCTTCGCCCGCATGTACTCCATCGCGTCCCACAGGGCGACGAAAGCCCCCGTGATGCTGGCCGTACGGGTGCCACCGTCGGCCTGGAGCACGTCGCAGTCGATCTGGAGGGTGCGCTCGCCGAGCCGGGAAAGATCCACCACCGCCCGCAACGCCCGCCCGATGAGCCGCTGGATCTCCTGGGTGCGCCCCGACTGGCGGCCCCGAGCCGCCTCCCGATCGGTGCGGGTGCCGGTGGAGCGGGGCAGCATTCCGTACTCGGCGGTGAGCCAGCCCTGGCCCTGCCCCTTGAGGAAGGCCGGCACCTTTTCATCGATGCTGGCGGTGCACACCACCTTGGTGTCGCCGCATTCGATCAGTACCGACCCTTCGGCGTGCTTGGTGAAGCGGCGGGTGATGCGCACTGGGCGCAGCTCATCGGGTCGGCGCTGACTGGGTCGCATGGGGCAGCAATGTCTCCGATCGCCTTCGAGCAGGCACCGGAATGGGCCGGCGCGCAACTGGCAAAGCTCGCATTATAGCTTTCGTGCCAGGGCCGCTATCCCAGCCAGCGGGCGGCAAGCAGCGTCACATTATCCGAAGCAGCGCCGCCTTCCCACTCGGCGGCCTGCGCGAGCGCCGCCACTGCCTGCTCCAGGGGGTTGTCGCATAGGGCCGCGGCGAACTCCGCCTCAGCCAGCTGGCCCCACAGCCCGTCGCTGCAGAGCAGTACCACGTCCCCCGACTGGAGGCAGAGGGGGGGGCCGATTTCCACGGAAGGAGTTTCCCAACCGCCGAGGCAGTTGGTGAGTACCCCCCGCTCGACAAAGCGCAGCGGATCGACAGCGGGAAGAAGGCCCTGGTCGAGCAGCTCCTGGACCAAGGAGTGGTCCCGGGTCCGCGCCACCACCGAGCCTTTCCGCAACAGGTAGCAGCGGGAATCCCCCACGTGGGCCCAGCGAGCCGTCCCCTCCTGCAAGAGGCAGGCCACGCAGGTGGTTCCGGGAGGATTTCCTAGGAGATGCTTCCGGGCATAAGCCTGAATGTCCTCGTGGGCCGCGGTCATGGCCTGGCGGAAGAACCCGGCCGGATCGGCGAGCCGGGGCTGAGCGGCGGCGCGGAAGGCAGCGAGGAGACGGTCCACCGCGTGCTGGGCCGCCACCTCGCCCCGGGGCATTCCCCCCATCCCGTCGGCCAGGACCAGCAGGAGGGAAGTGTCGCTGCGGGCGTAGGCAGCCCGGTCCTGGTTGATTCGGCGCCCTCCCAGGCGGCTTGCCTGGGCGACTTCCACGTTCATCTGGGCATTCTCCTGTGGCCAGGCCGTGCATCGGAAGGCATTCCAGGCGGGCGTCGGTGGGAAGCCCAACTTGTGGTATCGTTGCGCTCTGAAAATTCTGAATTTTTCTACTCCTCCAGTAAAGCGCAAGCGGCAAAAGCATGATCGCCAGCATGACGGGGTTTGCCGTCGTCTCCCGGGAGCTGCCTGAAGCGACCCTCAATGTGGAAGTGCGCTCGGTCAATCACCGCTTTCTCGACATCCAGACCCGGCTCCCGGACGAGCTGCGTAGCCTGGAGCCGGAGGTCCGAGCGCTGCTGGCCGCCCAGCTCTCCCGGGGAAAGGTGGACTGCCGGATCGGCTTGACGCCCAAGCCCGCACTCCAGCACGGCGCGGCCCTCAACGCCGAGGCACTGGAGCGGTTGAAAAGCCTGGAGCTTTCGGTGCGGACCGCCTTCCCCCAGGCGTGCGGGCTCACTGTGAGCGACGTGTTGCGCTGGCCCGGCGTCCTCGACCAGGCGGTCCTCTCCGCCGACACGGTACGGGAGCCGTGCCTGGCGCTGCTCGAGCAGGCGCTCAACGATCTGGTGGCGGCCCGGCGCCGGGAAGGGGAGCGGCTCGGAGCGCTCCTGCAAGAGCGGGTCGCCCGGATGGAGGCACTGGTGGAAGAGGTCACACCCCGCATCCCCGCCCTCATCGCCGCCTACCAGGAGCGACTGTCCCACCGGCTGCGCGAAGCGATGCTCAATCTGGAGGACGAGCGCATCCGCCAGGAGTTCATGCTGTTCGCCAGCAAGATCGATGTGGACGAGGAGCTCAGCCGGCTCACGGCCCATCTCCAAGAAGTGAAGCGGGTGCTGGCGAGCGGCGGCCCGGCGGGCAAGCGCCTCGACTTTCTCATGCAGGAGCTCAACCGGGAGGCCAACACCTTGGGCGCGAAGTCGGTGGACGCGGAGGTTTCCCGCATCGCCATGGAGCTTAAGGTGCTGATCGAGCAGATGCGCGAGCAGATCCAGAACATCGAGTGAGCCCGAAGCCGCGAGCCGTGCAGCCCATGTCGTCGATTCCTCCCAAGCTTAGTACCTCTGGAGCCCACCAGCACCCCGCAGTGTCCTGAAGCGCGATGAGCGGCATTCTCTTCATCGTCACCGCCCCCTCCGGAGCCGGCAAGACTAGCCTGGTGGCCGCCCTCCTCGCGCGGGACCGCAACCTACGCCTTTCGGTGTCTTACACCACCCGGCTGCCCCGGGAAGGAGAAGTCAACGGCCACCACTACCATTTCGTGGACCCGCCCACGTTCCAGAAAATGCTGGAGCGGGGAGAATTCCTGGAAAGCGCCGAGGTCTACGGCAATCGCTACGGCACCTCCCAGGCCTGGGTGCGCAGGGCGCTCGAGGCTGGAACCGACGTGCTCCTGGAAATCGACTGCCAGGGGGCAGCCCAAGTACGGCGGCTGATGCCGGAGGCGGTGGGCATTTTCATCCTTCCGCCCTCGATGGAAGTGCTCAAGCGCCGGCTGGAAAAACGGGGGACAGAAACGCCCGAGGCGATCGAGCGGCGGCTAAAGGCTGCCCGGGAGGAAATGAGCCGCGTCGGCGAATTTGACTATGTTATTATCAATGACCGGTTTGACGAGGCCCTTGAGGATTTGGCTTCGGTGGTGCGGGCCGAGCGGCTGAAAAGGGAACGGCAGCTTGAGCGCCACCGCTCGCTGATCGAGGCGCTCACGAAGTAAGACTTTGAGGACAAAAGAGAAATGGCACGCATCACGGTCGACGACTGTTTGAAGCACATCCCGAACCGTTTCGAATTGACGTTGGCCGCCACCTATCGGGCGCGCCAGATCGCCCATGGTGCCGCCCCGCTGATCGAGGGGCTTAAGGACAAGCCGACGGTCATCGCCCTGCGGGAAATCGCCGCCGGCAAGGTGGGGCTGGAGGTTCTCAACAAGGGGCAGTTGTAGACCCCGCCGAGCACTTCGACGTTCCCCCTCTAGCCTCCTCCGCGCAAGGTTCGACCGACTCCCGGCAGGGTTTCATGGAAGGTACGCTGCAGCTCCCATGTCCTGGCGGCTGCCAAGGGCTGTTGGGCCGCAGGGGGGACGCTGCGCAGCGGCTGGGCGGTTGAGGACGATGGGCGGGCGTTGACATGGCGGAAGCGGAGCTCTTGTTCAAGCAGCTTTCCGGCTACCTCAAACCGGAGGACGTGGTTCAGCTCGAGTCCGCGTACCACTTCAGCAAGGCTGCCCACCACGGCCAGTTCAGGAAAAGCGGCGACCCCTATATTTCCCATCCCCTCGCGGTGACCCAGATCCTGGCGCAGATGCGCCTGGATGCCCAGGCACTCACCGCGGCGCTGCTGCACGACGTAATGGAGGACACCAAGGTCACCAAGGCCGAGATCGCTTCCATCTTCGGCAACCCGGTGGCGGAGCTGGTGGATGGAGTCTCCAAGCTGGACCGCATCGAGTTCCAGAGCGCAGAGGACGCCCAGGCGGAGAATTTCCGCAAGATGTTGCTCGCCGTCTCCCGGGACGTGCGCGTGATCCTCATCAAGCTGGCCGACCGGCTGCACAACATGCGCACCCTGAAGTCAGTGGAGCCCGAAAAGCGCCGCCGCATCGCCCGCGAAACCCTGGAGATCTACGCCCCCATTGCCAACCGATTGGGGCTCAACGCCATCTACCAAGAGCTACAAGATCTCGCCTTCCGCCATCTGTACCCGAACCGCTACAAGGTGCTCGCCAAGGCAGTCAAGGCCGCCCGGGGCAACCGGCGCGAGGTGGTGCACAAGGTCCAGGCCACGTTGCAGCAGAAACTCAAGGAGGCCGGTATCGACGCCGAGGTGCATGGACGGGAAAAGCACCTCTACAGCATCTACAAGAAGATGCGAGAGAAGTCCCTGTCCTTTAGCCAAGTGCTGGACATTCTCGGCCTTCGGATCATCGTTAAGGACATCCCTTCCTGTTACCTCGCCCTGGGCGTGCTCCACGGTCTGTACAAGCCCATTCCCGGCAAGTTCAAGGACTACATCGCTATTCCCAAGGCGAACGGCTACCAGTCACTGCACACCACGGTCTTCAGCCCCTTGGGTACCCCCATCGAGGTGCAGATACGCACCCGCACCATGCATCGCATCGCCGAGAGCGGGGTGGCTTCCCACTGGCTGTACAAAACCTCGGATGCCGAATTCAAGGAGCTGCACCAGAAGACCCACCAGTGGCTGCAGAGCCTGCTGGAGTCCCTCTCCGAGTCTCGCGACTCGGTGGAATTTCTCGAGCATCTCAAAGTCGATCTCTTCCCGGACGAGGTGTACGTGTTCACTCCCAAGGGCAAAATCCTGGCGCTGCCGCGCGGGGCGACAGCAGTGGATTTCGCCTACGCGGTGCACACGGACATCGGCAACCGCTGCGTTGCGGCCAAGATCAACTACGAGCTGATGCCGCTCAGGACCGAGCTCAAGAACGGGGACCAGGTGGAGATCATCACCGCAAGCCACGCCAAGCCCAATCCCTCCTGGCTCAACTATGTGGTGACCAGCAAAGCCCGCTTCGAGATCCGCCACTTCCTGCGCACCATGCAGTACGAGGAGTCGGCTGAACTGGGCGAGCGGCTGCTGGCTCAGGCCGTGACCGCCCTGGGCGGCAAGCTGGAGGACATCACCGACCAGCAGTGGGACAAGCTGGTGCGTGAGACCAGCGCCAAGTCCAAGCAGGAGATCCTGGCCGACATCGGTCTCGGCAAGCGGCTGGCGGTCGTGGTGGCCCGCATGCTGGTCGCCCCTGGCGGTGAAGCGCAGCGGGGAGAGACGTCTTCCGCCGGCGCCATCACGCTGCTCGGCACCGAGGGCATGGCGGTGCAATACGCCCGCTGCTGCCGGCCCATTCCCGGCGATCCCATCATCGGCCTGATCAAGAAGGGCCAAGGCCTGGTCATCCACACCCATGATTGCCCAATGATCGGCAAGACCAAGGGGGACCCGGAGAAGTGGCTGGACGTGCAATGGGACCCCGGTATCACCCGCTCCTTCGGCGTCACCATCCGGCTGGTGGTGGCCAATCAGCGCGGAGTGCTCGCCAAGGTGGCGGCGGAGATCGCCGAAGCAGGCAGCAACATCGAGAACGTGAGCATGGATGGGGAAGGGGCCTACACCACCATGAACTTCACCTTACAGGTGAAGAACCGCGTCCACCTGGCCAGGGTGATGCGCAGCCTGCGCCGCATCCCCGAAGTGGCCCGCATCACCCGGGTCAAAGGCTGACCCGCCCTCTCACCGCCCACCTGACCTAGGTCAATGACGGCTGGCCGGCAGGCGGTTATCGTCGCCGGCGCCCGCGGGACGGCTGGCGTCCCGGGCAATCTCGACTTAAGGAGGAGACCATGCAGAAGCCGTTCGTTGCGATGATGTTGGCGGGCACCCTGAGCCTAGCCGGGTGCGCGAGCCCTCTCTCCCAGGACAAGCCCGCGCTCTCTGTAGAGGCCCAGATGGCCCTGCTTCAAGCGGAGCAGGACATCAAGTTCGCCGAAAGCCGCAAGGGCGACACGACCGCCGCCCGCAAGTCCTACCAGCAGGCCCAGGAGGCCGCGGCCCGAGGTGACGAAGCAGCGGCCATCAAGCACGCCTGGGAGGCGAGCCAGGCCGCCGTCAAGTCAGTCAAATAGACCAAGTCCCGCCTCAGCGCGACTCTCGCTCGACTCGCTCGCGCATGTCGCGCCCGCGCTCCTCCCGCACGGGGGCGGCTTCTTTTGCCTGCTCGAGCGCCCGGCGCTCTTCACGCAAGAGCTTCGGCGGAGCATCCTCGGCCTGCATCTTGGGGACCGGGGGAACGCTGGGGGG
>NZ_DAIRTR010000005.1:0-45930 GCF_036803785.1 Pelomicrobium sp.
GTTCCAATCGCAAGAGCGCGAAACCTGCGAATCCCGCGAATCCCCAACACTTGTCGGGCATCCATGGAATGCTATGGAATGCGACGCGTGCGAACATCCCCCTCTGTTTCGCAGCGCTCGCACCCATTCGCATCGCTCGAACCGCCAGTAGCGGCGCGGCATTTCGCGTCATTCGCAGGATTCGCAGCCCCATCACTCGGCGACCTGACGATGACCATACCATTTTGAACCGCCACCAGCTTGACTTCTGCCAAGCGATCGAGCGCGGCATCGCGTCGGCTCTTGCTCCGCAAGGCGCCAGGTCCCACACGCAGGATGTCGCCCGGCTTGATCGGCCTTCCGTGAGTTAGTAGCCACTGATACAGGGTCACGGCATCCGTGATCACAGTATCGACATGCCCACTCTCTAATGCAGCCTGCCAGCTGCGCATCGAATGGCGCACCAGCCGGATGGCGCGCGCGACGGTTTCGGCATCGACGACATCCGAACCGGAAAATACCGTCTGCACACCGGCAATGCGCGCCGCAAGCTCGGCACCGCGCAGACCGAACGCCTCGATGGGTTGCCAGTTCCCGAGTCGGGCACGCTGCTCGCACTCCTCGAAAAATTCCCCGAGCACTTTAGCGGCATCATGAGAGCACTCAAGTACCGAAAGTTTGTCATTGTCATCCTGAAGCGGCATGTGCAAGAGTTCCTCGCAGCGACGCCAATAGGCGACGATAGCCCGCGACGATTCTGCGTGGAATGGCCGATATTTTCGTGGTTGAAGTGGATCCGGCCAAGCCAACAGGAAACGCGCCCAGAAACCGATGCCATGAAGCGCAGTGTCGGCCATGACCTCCGAAACCGCAGCCGGCTGCACCATGAGATGGATCGACAACCTAGGGCCAAACTTCTCGAACCGGCCGGACCCAGCCCTCGCCACAGAAAGTCCGGCGCCGTCCCAGAGGCTGCATAGCGCCGCCGCAGTCTTGCCGCGGTTTTCCAAAGTCATGGCATGCCCGACCAGCATCGTCGCCGCCTCAGTGGAAAAAATACCTTGCGATGACACCCCTTTCTCGAAAGCCAGCCTCAGCCCTTCTGCCGTAATGTCCTTGGTCACGCGATAGGGCTCTGGCGGCGGCGTATCGTCTTTGCCGAGCCGTGCCAGCGCTTGTCGATAGGTCTTCGTCGCACTCCGCTGCCATTCGCGGATCGCGTGAAAGGCAATACTATCGGCGGAATCCTTGCCATCCCCGGATTTCGCAATGCTCAGCGCATATAAGCTGAGCGGCTTGGCTCTGCCATCCGCACCCCTAACGTTCGCCACGCCCTGTGCCAGCAACGCCGCTGCGGCGAGCACTGACTGGCCAGCCAGCGCCGGACTGCACTGTATGCCATCGGCAATTTCGCGCGCCGCAGCGGCCAGAGGCCCGAGCGCATCGATGGGATAGTGGCCGTCAGCCGCCTTTTTTGGCGCCAGTAACTCACGCGCACGCTCAATGGACTGGGTGATCTTGTTCTTTGGCATGGTATCACCTCGCCGGCACCCGGCTCTCGATCCAGGCCTCGACCTCGTGATACAGCCAGCCAACCGCCCGCCTGCCGAGCCTGATCGGTGGCGGAAAAAGACCTCGCTTGACGAGCTCATAGATGGTAGACCGAGCCAGTCCCGTGAGCTCCTCTACTTGACGACGCCGTAGAACGGTAAATGGTGAATACTCTTTGGTCATGTTTTCCCCTCATCGGTGCGAAATTACATGACCTGGTATTCAATACCACACGCCCCCCAAAAACGCGGGTCAAAAGCGCACAAATCTGCACTGTTTCGACAAAGGCCGCCGGATTCCGGATAATTCCGCGTCAGAGACACGACTGCTCGCCAGGAAAGACCGATGCCGACCAAGGAGAGCGTCCCGACATTCACCGTCATCGACGGCGGCAAGACCGGGCTCGATCGCAAGAAGTGGCTGCTCTTCAACCAGCCATGGGCGCTTTCGCTGGAGGAATTCGATCAGGTGGCGAAGCTTTGCGGACTGAGACGGGCCGAGGAATTCGATTTGATGCTCGAGCGTGTGCGCCACCGGGCGCGCCACGACATCGAGGCCCGCTACCTCCTCGCCGTGCTCGAAGGTAGAAAGGAGGAAGCCGAGCGCCTGGGCAAGCAGCTGGAACGGCGCAATGCCCTGGGGCTACGGCTCATCGAGAAAGGGGCCGAACCGCGAGGTGCAAGCGCCTCTCATGACGACGACAGGGACGCTCGCGCATAGCCATCGGGCAGGAGCCGCCCCGTTTTAGGCCACTTCCGCTTTTCAGGGCACAGCGCCGAGGAAGGCATTCAGTTTCTCGGCAATGCGCTTGCGCCTTTCCTGCAAAAACGCCTTGTAGTGGGCGACCTCGAGCAAATCGGGTTCGAGCGGGATGGCTTGCGCCGAAAAGGGTGCTTCCCCCACTTGCTTCAGCAAGGGCGGGAGGTAGTCCTTCGGTGCCTTGTCGCTGATCGCGCGGTTGGTCTTGCCGCCGATGAAGGCCAGGTTGGCGATGTCGTCGGCCTCGCGTGCGGGGTAGTGGCTTTTTTTCAGTACTGCCTTGGGAAAGATGTGGTGGAACTGCAGGCGATGCTGGTTGCCCGAATGATCCAGGGCGATCGCCAGCTGACTGTGCCAGTCACGGGCGCCAGCAGCGCGGAAGGCCAGGAACATGGTCTTGAACAGGGCGCTGCGCTGGTTGCGGCCTTCCAGCTCCTCGGCCGTGATCTCGAGGCGGCCGACCTGCTGGCGCAGCCGATCGACCAACGCATCGACCCCGCTGCCTTGGCGGATGGTCGCCAGATCCTGATCCAGCAAAGTTTCGCTGGAACCACGGGAAAACCGTCCCTTGGCGTTGGCGATCAAGGCCCAGTATCGCAATTGACGCGCCTCATCGGCACCGAGCCTATAGTTGCGGATATGTCCGAAGTAGGCCAGCACCACCAGCAGGAAGGGCGATGACAGCAGGGCTGGGCTATCGATGCCCAGGTTGCTGCGCGCGAAGTTGATGGCGAAGTTCATGCCCTCGCAGGCTTCTTCCCAGGCGTTTTGCAGAACATCCGCAGACAGGCCGCCCACCGCCTGGAAGCGCGACTGCCCTGTGGCAAAAGCCATGAGATTTTTCAGATGCAAGCCGAGATCGAGCTCGAAACCGGTCTTGGCACAAGCGCTCTGGAAATCGAGAAAGGTCTGCAAGGAGTGCCGCCACTTGGCGGTGATTTGCGCCAGAGCGAGATCCGAGCTGCGGAGCTTTGCCCCCAGAGAATTGACCCGGACGAAGATTTCGGTCACTTCGTCGTAGGAAAGTGTTCGCTCCAGCACGTCCATACGATAGACGTATTTGCGGATGCCGCGCAGCCGGGCCAGCCGCTGGCTGTACTTCTCGTAGCGCGGATCGTCGAAACTCGTGACGCCGGCACGCTTGAGGAAAGGCGCGTCGCTGTCGGTCTTGAACACCTCCGTGACCTTCACCCATTGTGGCAATTGTTCAAGCTTCTTGTTGGCGACGACGAAAGCCATCTGGTTGAACCGCTTGACCAATTCGTCTTCGCTCGCATCGGCCTCGTTTTCTGCCGGCGTCTCTTCGTCATCGGGTTCTTCCGCATCGCTGTTGTCTTCCACTTCGGTGACGACCGCCAGCTGATCGGGATGTTCCAGATTGAACAGCAGATCGATCGGGAGGCGGCGACCGCGGACATTGACCGGTTCGCCGCGAATGACGGCCGAAAGCGAGGTCAAACGCTGCTGCCCGTCCAGCAGCAGGCTCGTGCTCTGGTACGGATTGGCGCTTTGGCTGACGGCAAAGTTCTGCAGCGGCACGGCCTCGTCGGTTTCCCACAACAGGATGGCGCCCGATGGGTAGCCGCGATAGAGCGAATCCAGCAGATCCCGCACCCGCGTCGCCCGCCAGACATACTGACGCTGCATTTCCGGCAAGCGCAGCTCCCCGCGTTCGATCATGGACACCAGCTCCTCGACAGTGGCTTCCGCTTTCGCCATTTTGGTCTCCCTTGGCTTTCCAAACTGACCGCGCCTTCCCACGGCGCGCCGGAAATTCTATCGCCTCATGCCAGTGGCGTGCAGTCGGGGCGATGTCGCGCTGCTATACTGAAGCCCGTTTCATAGAACGACATGGAGGAGCGATGGCCATCGAATCGTTGATCGGGCTTATAGTCTTCACCATCGTCTTCGCGGCGATGGGAATCTATGCCAAGAAGCATGAAGCGCGGCCCAGGAAACGGTATCGCCGTCCGCCGGAATAGACCAACCATGGTCGAAATGCGCACCAAAACGCACTGTATACGCCCTTGATCCGGCCATCGCGCGTGCTACGATGCGCAGCGGCTTCGAGTCGCGACACGCGACGACATGTGTGGTAGCTGGCCACCCCAAACAAACAGCATGAAGATGCCGACCGTAGCCATGCTGCGGCGGCAAAAGAAAAGGCCAAGCACTATTTGTTTGGCCCTCACTCAAACGGTCGGCGCGGGCTTTCCGCGGCGCCAGAAAAGCGAGCTTGCGCCATCCCGCTGGCGGGCTCGCACCGAAAAACGTCCTGCCTTTCTCAAAGAGACAGACGGCGTTCGATAATCGCGAAACCCAGGCCCGATCCTGGTTTCCGCCGAGCTGTCATTTCCTGACAGCGCACTAAAACCCCCACCAATACTCTTCCGACATCCGGCAACGGGGGCCGCATCCGTGCGGCCAGCAGGCTGGCAGCCTGCCGTCCACGCGCTGGGTCGGAAAAGGAATAGCAATTCGACGCAGCGCACCGCCGGCCGCCACGCCGGCAGCCATCTCCCGCCGGGCTGACGCCTCTCTCGATGGCGTGCGCCAGCAAGCGGGCCTGAGGCCGCCCGTCACCCTCGCCTCCCAAGGTCGTCGCCGACGACCCGCGCTCCACGCTGCCCAGGCGTCACTGGGTCAACACTCACCACCCGCTGGCGGGAATCGGAGCGTGCCTGGACCCTGGACGAGCGACGTCGCGCCGCCATGCGGACGGTTTCGATTCCCGCCTGGGTGGCCGGCGTCCAGGCATCGGCATCACACCCATGTTCTTTTTTCAGGAGACGCTTATGTACAAATTTCCATCTACCCGCAACTTCGGCTACGGCAAGCAAATCGCCTGGGCTGGCCATCAGGCGCTACGCGCCTACTATGGACAAGGCCACTACGCCACGGTGCAGGCCCACTTTTCGCGCTGGCGTCAGTTCTGCGACTGGCTGCGGGCGTATTACGGCATTCATGATGCGGTCGAGATCAGGCAACATCACCTGAACGAATACGCCCAGCACCTCGCCCAGCAGGTCGAGGAAGAAGTCATGGCCGTGGCCTATGCCCAGAACCTGCTCTCCAGTATCAACACGACCCTCAAAGCCTTGCGCGGCGACGGTCGCTTGCGCATCGACTCGCCATCGAAGCAAGTCGGCCGGCGCAGCCACATCCGGCGCGAGCTGCCGAGCGGGTACGACTGGGAGCAATTCGAGTCCGCCGTCGACGCCCTGGAAAAGGCAAACCTGCTACGCGCATGCGCCGTGGCGCGGCTGTGCCGCACGCTGGGTCTGCGCCTGCGCGAGGCCGTGCTCGGCGACATTCCTCGCTGGCTGCGCGAGCGGGACGAGCGCGGCGAAATCGATGTCCGTGAAGGCACCAAAGGCGGGCGAGGCAAGGAGGTGGCACGCTGGGTGCCGGTCGATGGAGCAGGCGACTACGCGCTCGACTACGCCGACCTTATCCGGCTCGACTTGGATTGCGGCACGAATCTGCTAAAGCCCCACGAGTCCTACGACAGTCTCGTGAACGACGGCGAGATTCACAAGGCCCGGGCCATCCTGCATCGCCATGGCATCAAGGGCTATCACGACCTGCGTGCCGCGTGGGCTTGCGACCGTTACTACGAGCTTGCCTTCCGCCACCCGCCCGTGGTGCTGCAAAACGCGCCATCGGATGAAATGCCCGAGGACGAAGCCGAAGCAACAGAAACCCTGGCCAAGGAGCTGGGGCTGGAGCTTGCCCAGGAGCTCGGCCACAACCGGCTGGATGTGCTGGCCGCCTACATTGGCAGCCATCGCCGCTGAGGCAGGGCATGGGCGTCGCGATATTGCTGGAGCGCGCCCTGCCCGGCGCGAAGGCCTCGATCCGCGGCCACATCGAGCGTGGCGAGCGCCTCGCCCGAGCGATCCAGGAACGCTTCGGCGTGCGGGAACCCCGGCAGTGGCGGGCCAAGCACCTGCGCTGGGCGCTGGAGCGCTGGGCGAGCGGGCTTTCGGAAAGCAGCCGCTACGACTACTGGCGCACGGCGCGGGCCTTGGCTTCCGCCCTGGGCCGCTGGCCGGACTGGGAGCCGCATCTGCGGGGACCTTGGCAGCGGCGGGGGAAGGGGGGGCGGCCGGCCAAGCTGGCGAGAGCAGGAATGCGCTCCCGGCGTGAGGCCGAGCCGAGATAGCGTCTCGTCCTGACGGAAAGGGCGCAGCCCGAGGGGTTGTGCCCTTTCAGCGTACCGCCTGCGCACGGAATGCCGCCATGGGTCCGGATGCGGCACCCGTCAGCACTGTCAGCGCACCGTTACGCGACTGCCGTTGCGTTCTTGGTCAGGTCGTCCAAGCGCTTACTTACGCCGCAGCGCCCGCCTGAGGCGGCGCGGGCGGCCTGCCGCCCGGATGGTAGGTCACGTCGAACACCATGTCCGCCAGCCAGCGCTTGAAGTCCGGGTTATCGGAAAACTGCTTGAACAGCTCCGTGTGGTCGTCGAGCAGCTCCAGCACCACGCGGTGAAGCGCCCTGTCATGCTCCAGCCTGGCGTTCTGCCGGCCCGAGTGGGCCTGCGCGTTCTGGTAAGCGCGGTCCTGGGCGACGCGCGCCGGGATCTCTTCGGTGACGACCTTGCGGATCTTGTCGGCATCATGCCACTCGATGTTGCCGAACAAGTCGTTGAACTCCCGAATGATGTTCGACAGGCGGTCCAGTTCCGGCTCGCCGCTGCCTTCACCACCTCCTGGCGGTGGGGGTTCGACGAAGGCATCCGCGTCGTCCATGGCCATGCGCATCGTGGCCTGCGCTTGCACGCGATAGCTGTCCATGTCGATGCACTCCAGCACACCCTTGGACAGGTCCTCCTCCTTGGGCGCGGGCAGCTTCGGGATCAGGAAGTTGAGGAAGATCGACAGCTTCTCCCAGGCCGGGTGCCCGTAGGGCAGGATGGCCGAAAGGAACGAATAGCTACGCACGAAGGCCTTCGCCTTGCCCTTGAACTTCACCTGATCATCCTCGGCGAGCTTTTCGACGTACTCTGCGACGCAGGCGTCGAGGATCGGGTCGAGCCGGTCGCGCTCGGCGCCGCCCAGGTATTGCGCGACGAGGTCTTCCACCTGCTGCCAGCTATAGACCTGCTGGGCGTCCAGATCGCCCTTCAGGTCGTGCAGCTTGTTCGGGTCGGTCTCGCCCACCTGGATGGTGGCGCGGTAGTACTCCTGGAAGGCTGCTTTCACCGCCTCCGCGTTGTCAGCGAAGTCGAGCACGAAGGTGTCGTACTTTTGCGGATGCGCACGATTCAGGCGCGAGAGCGTCTGCACTGCCAGCACGCCAGCGAGCGGCTTGTCCACGTACATGGTGTGCAGCAGCGGCTCGTCGAAACCGGTGACGAACTTGTTGGCGACGATCAGGAAGCGATACGGGTCTTGTTTGAACCTGGCGGGAATGTCCTTGCTCGGAAAGCCGTTCAGATCGGCCTCGGTCTTTTTCTCGCCGCCCACCTCGAACTCGCCGGAGTAGGCCACGATGGCCTTGTAGGGGCTCTTGATCTCGCAAAGGTAGTCGGACACCTCGCGGAAGTAGTCGATGGCCCGGGCGATGCCGTTGCAGACGATCATCGCGCGTGCCTTGCCGCCAATCTTCTTGGCGCCGATCACCTGCTCGATGAAGTGATCGACCATGATCTCCGCCTTGCGGCGAATGGCCTTGTCGTGGGATTCCACATAGCGCCGGATTTTTTTGAGCGCCTTGGCCTTGTCCACAAACGGGTCGTGCTCGACGGTCTTGGCCACGTGGTAGAAGCTCGCCACCGGCGTGTAGTGGGCAATCACGTCGAGGATGAAGCCCTCCTGGATCGCCTGCTTGGTGGTGTAGGTCAGTTCCTCGGGCGAACGGAACTGCACCGTGTCGCCGACGACCTGGCGCTCGCCGAACAACTCCAGCGTCTTGGCCTTGGGCGTGGCCGTGAAGGCGTAATAGCTGGCGTTGGCCAGCATCCGGCGGGATTCGATCAAGGCATTGACCTTGTCCTCGACCGATTCCTCCTCTTCCTCCTCGGCGCCTGCCGCCGCCTGTCCGGACAAGGCCAGATGCATCTTGGCCGTGGTCTTGCCGCCCTGGCTGGAGTGCGCCTCGTCGATCAAGAGCGCGAACTTCCTGTCGCCGAGGTCCCCCAGTTCGTCCAGGATGAACGGGAACTTCTGCACCGTGGTGACGATGATCTTCTTGCCCCGACGCAAGAAGGCGCGCAGCTCCTCGGCGCTTTCCGAATGGCCGTAGATCGAGGTCACATGGTCGTAGGCGCGGATGGTGCGGGCGATCTGCGCATCCAGCGCACGGCGGTCGGTGATGACGATGACCGAGTCGAACTGCGCCTGTGTGTCGTCCGTCGCCGTCTTCAGCTCCACCAGCTGGTGGGCCAGCCAGGCAATGGTGTTGCTCTTGCCGCTGCCGGCCGAATGCTGGATCAGGTAGCGCTTGCCGACACCGTCCGCTTGGCTGCGCCGCAACAGGGCGCGCACCGTGCGAAGTTGGTGGTACCGGGGAAAGATCTGCTTGCGCGTCTTGCGCTTGCGGCCATTGGCGTCTTCCGTTTCTTCCTCAATCAGCTGCGCATAGTTTTCGATGATGTCGGCCAGCGATTCCCTGGCCAGCACCTCTTTCCACAGATAGTCGGTTTTCAGGCCCTTGGGGTTGGGCGGGTTGCCCGCACCGCCGTTGTAGCCCTGGTTGAAGGGCAGAAACCACGACGTCTTGCCGGTCAAGTGGGTGCAGAAACGCACCTCGGCATCGTCCACCGCCAGATGGGCGATGCAGCGGCCGAGTTGAAACAGCAGCTCGCCCGGGTTGCGGTCGGTTTGGTACTGCACCACGGCATCCGCCACGGTCTGTTTGGTCAGCGAGTTCTTCAGCTCGAAGGTGAGCACCGGCAGGCCGTTGATGAAGATCACCATGTCCAGCGCGCGCTGGGCTTCGTCGTTGCTATAGCGCAGCTGCCGCGTGACGCTGAAGATGTTCTTGCCAAAGGCCTCGGCGGCGGCCGCGTTGCCCGGCGTGGGCAGCATCTTGTAGAGATCGACATGCACCGGGCCGTGGCTCACCCCTTTGCGCAACACGTCCACCACCCCGCGCTTGCTGATTTCACCTTGCAGCCGGTGCAGGAACTGGGTGCGCTGGATGCCTTCGGCATCCAGGTTCAAGGTTTCGACCACCTTCGGCTGTGTCGCCCTGAGGAACGTGAGCAACTGGGTCACGTCCAGCGCCAGATCGCGGTTGTAGTCCGCGGCATGACCCTGAACGTAGCCGCTGGCGACCAGTTCGCGCACGATCAGCGCTTCGAGACCTTTCTCGCTGGTGTCAGTCACGCTCATGGGGTTGCCCCTTCGCGTCCGGCTTGGGGGCTGCCCAGCGGAAGCTCACTTTCAATGCATTGAGGGGCGACGCGTACGGAACGATCCCCTCATGCTGCAAGCGTCCTACCACGATCCCCGGGTGAATCGAGAGTTCACTGGCGAAGGCGCGAATCGCTGCGACATGGCTACCCAGCTTGGCCAAGCGCTGCCGATACTGCGGAGGGATCAGGAAATCCGCCGCCCACTGATTAGCCTCATGCTCGCAGGCATCCGTGCTTGTGCCGCCGTCAGGATCGTCAAGGAACACGGCTTTACGGCCTTGCGCCGACGTTCCGTGCAAGAGAATGTGCGCCGCCTCGTGAAAGAACGTGAACCAGAAACGATCGTTGGTTTTGCCGTAGAGGGAAAGCTGGATCAACGGCCGCGAAGGCGTTAGCCACCGCGCCACCCCCGAGACGTGCGTCCGGGGGATGGCCGGCACCAAGGCTAGCGTCACCCCCGCATCGCGCAGCAACCGCTTCATTTGCGGTTCGAACACCTCAGGTGGCTGCGTCGTCAGGTGGCGAATTTCCCCTAGGGCCTTTTCGAAACGCGCGAGGTCGAACTTGGGGGCCTCCCAGCCCTCAGCCTGCTTTTCGCCTAGACGCAGCCAGGCTGCAATGGCCGCCAGATCGCTTTGCTCGGTGCGACTGCGGCGGTATTGCGCTTTTAACTCCTTTACGTAAATGGCCTGCCACTCTTCGGGTGAGGCAACACCAAAGAACCGCAAGCACGCCTCGACCAGCGCCGGCTTGTTCTTCTCCACCAGCCGCGCTTTGGAGACAACACCTTGCGCCATCAGCTCCTTGATGGGCAGCCTATCCAGCCAGTCCACCCACCCCGCGCAGCGCTGGGCGAACTGCTGGCGTTCCAGTCGCTCGCGATAAGTCGCTTCCTTGCGCAACCAGAAGCCCGCCGTGCTGCCCAAGACGCGCTCCAGCCGCGAGGCCGTGTCTTCGGTGATGGCCGCCTTGCCGTTGATGAGCTGGCTCACATGCTTTTCGGTGTACCCAAGCCGCCGGGCAAACTCGGCTTGGGTCCAGCCGCGCTCCTCCAGCACATCGGCGATGGTGTCGCCGGGCGGGGAAACCCAGTCCGGCGCGAACGGTGCATCCAGATCAGTCATGGTAGTCCCCGATGAATTCGATACAGACAATGGTCACGGCCCGCCAGTTGATGCCGCCGTCGGCATGGCGTGGCACCGGGTCATTGGCGGGCGAAAACGTCAACCGCCGGCCACCCGCCAGATTGACCGCGTACTCTCCGGCCCGGTCGCCCGTCAGGGGATGGGGGTTGCCCGCCGGCAGCTCGTACACATTTGCGGCGTGCTCCAGGTCATCCAAACGGGCCCGCAACTTGCGGGCGCAGGCATCGCCCAGCTTTTTCACAGCGGCATCCCGGCTTTCGCACAGCAAGCGCACCTTCTTGTCCCGGAAGCGGATCTCCAACGCGGTTCTCCATCTTAGCACAGTCTTTACCAAATTGGTAAAGCTCTCTCTCCCGACCAGCCTCTGGCCGGCCGCTCAGCCAAGGCCAGCGCGCCGCTGAACCCCGCTCACTCACCTCCATCGCCAAGCTCATCCTCACGCAGCTCGGTCTCGTCGTCGCCGAGCACGGCCAGTTCCTCATCGCTCGCCACATCGTCCGGGCCGGGCCGCCAGCCGCGCACGTCGATCTGACCGGTAACCACATCGGCAATCAGGCGGTCGCGGTACTCGCGGATCAGCTTGATTTCCTCTTCGGAGCGGGTGATGGCGTCGTCCAGCGGTGTACTCTCACTCTTGATGTGCGCAACGATGGATTGCTGCTCATCCACGGTCGATGGCAACGCCACAAGGAAGCGTCCCAGCACCGTTTCTGCGATGGCTGGATACGCGATGCCGATGGAGTTCGCCGTCACCCGGTTCACAAAGCTGCTGCTCTGGATGACATAACCGAGGTACTCCGGCTCCACGCCTTTACCGGGCGTGAGCACTGCGAAGCCGGTGGAAGCGATCAGGTCATCTGCGTCTTCATCGACATACCAGATGGCCCTCAGGTATGTCCGTACCGTCGAGATGATGGTGTCCCCCCGGCGTAGAACTCGACGCGCTCGCGACGGTGCGGCCTCGAAACGGATGTGCTCAAGTTCCTTCACCAGACGGCCGGTCTTTACCGAGCCGATGTCCACGTAGCGAAACTCAAAATCCGGATCGGTCTTTTCGCTCAGCGTGCGGGCATTGATCCGCACCCAGCGCTTCAGTGGCTTTACTTCCCAATGCTCCGGCACCTCGCCCAGCCATTCGATGCCGGAGGGCTTGAGGCGGACGTTGGGGTCAAGCCCGCGCGTGACGGCGTGGTCGATGATGGTGAGCTTCTGTTCGGTCAGCAGCTTGATGAGCTCGCGCTTGGCCAAGATGTACCGGGCGATGTGCGCGTCCTGCGCGCGCAGGTAGGCGACGATCTGGTCTTGCTCGGCGCGCGGCGGCACCAGGGACGGCATTTGCTTGAACGACTCCCAATAGAGCCGATTGCGGTCCGCCACGATGCCACGCGAATACTTGTTGACCTCGCGCATGTAGGCGCTGGTCCGAAACAAATAGCTGAAGTATGCAGAGTTGGCTTCCGGGTACGGCTTGACCACCACGTAGGCCGGACTGACCAGTCCATCGACCGGAACCGGGCCGACGGCGCCTTGCCACATGCGCATCATGTTGTAGGCAATGTCTCCCTCGGCTGCGCGCTTGTATTTCTCCTTCTGGCTCATGACCTGCTTGCGTTTCAGGTTCTCCATGTCCCTGACCCGAACGCCGGTGCGCAGCGATACCTCCAGGATAGGTAAGTCGGGAAAGCCAGTCTCCACGCGGTGGCTAAAGAGCCGGCCATTGCGGAGCACTTGCCAGCCTTCGGGGATCTTTGGAACCCAAGGAAGGCCTGAGTCTCGGTAGCTCGGATAAGCGCCTCCCCCCACCATCACGCCCCTCCCACGATCTTGCTTAGCAAACCTTCGGTCTGCCGCTCCAGCGCGAGGATGTCGGCGCGAATCTCCTCCAGCGAGCGCAGCGGCGCGGGCTTGTAGAAGTAGCGGGCAAAGGAGATCTCGTAGCCGATTTTGGTGGCCTCACGCGCGATCCAGGCGTCCGGCGCGTGGGGCAGCACCTCACGCCGGAAGAAGGCATCGATGCCGCCGGGCTCTTTCAGCGGCACCTGCTCGGTATCGCGCAAGTCGGTGTCGGGCTCGTACTCGACCAGGAACCGGTCTTTGCCCACCACCTCGAGGTACACGCCGTCGAGCCCCGGCTCGAAGGGCTCGTCCTTTTTCAGCTTGGTGCGCTTGGCAATCACCGGTGGCGCCGTTTCGTCACGCCAGCTCACGGCCTTGAAGATGGCCTTCTTTTCGGCGGCGGCGAGCTTCTTGCCGTGCTTGGCCATGGCCGCCTCGAAGCGGGCGCGGAACTCGTTGTGGTCGTCGAACACGCCGTCGCCGAGTTCCTGCTGCGCGATCAGTGCCAGATCGATGAGGGTCTTGTCGCGTTGCCAGGTGGCGGCATCGAGCAGCTTTTTGCGCCGCTTTTCGGGCACGGCCTTGCGGGCGGGCGCGCCTTCGTCCTCGCCCTCCGGCGTGTCTTCGTCGTCCCCGGCATCGCCCTTCAACCACGCTTCGATCTCGGGCTTGAGTCTGGCGAATTCGGTGTAGAGCCGCTCGCCATACCGGGCCCAGATTTCTGCACGCAAGGCTTCGTCGCCGCTGGCAAAGCGCAAGGATTCGATGGCGCGGCGGGTGAGCTGGCTTTTGAGCCGCAGCGGGCGTTCGACGGTGATCTTCCAGTAGCCGAAGTCGGCGTTGTCGAGCCACTTGCACTCGGGGGTGTTCTGCGGTTGCCCGAGGTAGAGGTCGAGGATGCGTTGGATGTCAGCCTCGGACAGCTCGCAGTTCTTCTTGCCGAGGTTGCGGCGCAGCGGCTGAAACCAACGGGTGGCGTCGATGAGCTGCACGCGGCCCTTGCGGTGCTCGGGCTTGCGGTTGGCGAGCACCCAGACGTAGGTGGCGATGCCGGTGTTGTAGAAGATGTTGAGCGGCAGCGCGATGATGGCTTCCAGCCAGTCGTTCTCCAGCACCCAGCGCCGGATGTTGCTCTCGCCCTGGCCGGCATCGCCCGTGAACAGGGCCGAGCCGTTGTGAACGATGGCGATGCGGCTGCCCAGGGGCGAGTGCTGCTTCATCTTCTGCAGCTTGTTCACCAGGAACATGAGCTGCCCGTCGCTGGAGCGGGTGATGAGCTTGAACTCCGGGTCGCCGCCGTGGCTGACGATGAAGCGCGGGTCGTTGAACCCCTGCTTGCCGCCCATGCGCTCGAAATCGGTCTTCCAGCTCTTGCCGTAGGGCGGGTTGGAGATCATGAAGTCGAACTCGCGGGAGCGGAACTGGTCGTTGGACAGGGTGGATTTGTCCGCACCGCCGACGATGTGCTCGGCCTCGTCGCCTTCGCCCTTGAGCAGCAGGTCGGCCTTGCAGATGGCGTAGGTCTCGGGGTTGATCTCCTGCCCGAACAGGTGGATGGAAACCTCCTTGCCGAGTTCCTCGGCCAGCTCCCGCAAGGTCTCCTCGGCGACGGTCAACATGCCCCCCGTGCCGCAGGCGCCGTCGTAGAGCAGGTAGGTGCCAGACTGGATCTGGTTGGCCACCGGCATGAACATCAGCTTGGCCATGAGCCTGACGACATCCCGCGGCGTGAAGTGCTCACCGGCCTCCTCGTTGTTTTCCTCGTTGAAGCGGCGGATCAGTTCTTCAAACACGGTGCCCATGCCGTGGTTGTCCAGCGCGGGCAGCTTGATGCGGCCGTCCGCGTCCTTGACCGGCAGTGGCGACAGGTTGATCTCGGGGTCGAGAAAGTCCTCGATCAAGTACCCCAGGACGTGCGCATCAACCAACGTCTGGATCTGGTCGCGGAACTTGAATTTGGTGAGGATCTCCTGGACGTTCGGTGAGAAGCCATCGAGGTAGGCGATGAAGTCCTCCCGCAAACGCTGGCCCTGGCTGCTAGCCTTGAGCTTGGCGAGTGTGAATTCAGAGACGTTGTAGAACGCCTGCCCCGCGGCCATCCGCAAAGCCCCGTCCTGCTCGGCGACGTTGTTCTTGTCGAGGAAGCGCTTGCGCTCCAGCACCTTCTGCTTGGTCTCCTCGAGCACGGCGTCAAGACGCCGAAGCACGGTAAAGGGCAGGATGACGTCGCGGTACTTGCCGCGCACATAGACATCGCGCAGGCGGTTGTCGGCGATGTTCCAAATGAAGTCGGCGATCCACTTGAGTTGGCTTTGGTCTTGTGGCTTCTTCTGCATGGGTCGATCCTGGTTCATGCCGGCGGTGTAGTCGTCGCGGCGGCTTTATCCGGGCAAATGGGCGTCGATCCCTCACCGCATGGGCTTCATCGATGCTACCATCTTCGTGGCTCATTTGACGAGCCAGTCATCCGGGAGGAAGCCATGAACCGCACCGAGCGCTTCTACAAGATCGACCAGCTTCTCCACGAGCGGCGCGTGGTGCCGCTGGAGGTATTCCTCGAAGCGCTGTCGGTTTCGCGCGCCACCTTCAAGCGCGACCTCGAATACCTGCGCGACCGGCTCCATGCCCCCATCGTCTGGGACCGGGAAGCGGGCGGCTACCGCTTCGCCGCCGATGCGCCCAGCGGCCCGGCTTATGAACTGCCGGGGCTGTGGTTCTCGGCAAGCGAACTCTATGCGCTCTTGGCGGCGCAGAAGCTGCTTGCCGAGCTGGAGCCGGGGATCCTGGCCGCCCACATCGCGCCCTTGCAGGCGCGGCTGGCGGCGCTGCTGGAAACCGGCGGCCATCCGGCCGAAGAGATTCAGCGTCGCGTGCGCCTGCTCTCGATGGCCAAACGCGCGGTCGAGCCGGGCTGCTTTGCCGCAGTCGCCAAGTCGCTGATGGAACGCCGCCGGCTGGAAATCGACGCCTACAGCCGCGCGCGCGACGAGGTCAACACCCGCATCGTCTCGCCGCAGCGACTGGTGCATTACCGCGACAACTGGTATCTCGACGCCTACTGCCACTGGCGGCGGGCCTTGCGCACTTTCGCGCTGGACACCCTGCGGCGCGTCAGGCCGCTCGACCAGCAAGCCCGCGAAGTGGCCGATGCGACGCTCGACCGCCATCTCGCCTCGGCCTATGGCATCTTCGCCGGCCGGCCCAAGGGGCGTGCGGTGCTGCGCTTTTCGCCCGAACGCGCCCGCTGGGTGCGCGACGAGCGTTGGCACAGGGATCAAGCGGGCGAGATGCTGCCCGATGGCAGCTGGCGGCTGACCGTGCCCTATGCCGACGAGCGGGAGCTGGTCATGGACATCCTGCGCCATGGCCGGCATGTGATCGTGGAAGCGCCGGGATCCTTGCGCCGGCGCGTGGCCGAGGAGGCGGCAGCGATCGCCAGTCGTTACGCGACCAAGGTCTGAGCCGCTAGGCTCACGATGTGAGCCATACCCTCCGGCATCATGGCGCGGTTCATTCGCACGAAAGGCCACCATGATCACCGACTTTATCCTCGCTCTCTGGGCCGGCTGGGCCACGCAAAGCTTTGGCGTCTTCGTGCTCGTGCTGCTGCTGGGCGTTTTCTTCTGGCGCCACGACCGGCCTTTTTCCAGTGGTGTCCTCAGGCTCGCCCTCATCGCCCTGGGCATCTCCGCCCTGTTCTCGCTCTTCGGCGGTGGGGATGATTGCGACTGCGATCTGTAGCCCTGCGAACGGGGAGGTTCTTTACCGGCCTTTGCCCGGAAGGAGACTGCGCTACCGACGGGTGTCTGGCCGTAGTCCGATGGGCATGATTCAGCGCCTCTTGCCGGATGGTTTCATGACCCGATCGACCTCCGCCTCAATGGCTGCGCGCAGATCGAGCCAACGATCCCACAGATATTCGATCTCTTCCCATTGTGCTCGGATGTCAGTAGGTGATACGAGCGTCATCAGCGCGTCGTAAGCCCGGCAGATGCGGGTGCGTGCCCGGATGGCGCGTGGATCGAACAGGATGGCCGCGTACCGCGCGAGAAGCTCTCCCCGCTCGGCGAACGACCAGATGCAGCGCGTCGTCTCGAAGTTCTCCCGCGCCCGGTCCAGGCTCAGAACGCCATTGGGCCCGCCCCAGACTTCATGCGCGTACGGGTCGTCCTGACCATCGTCTTCCCAACAGCACAGGCTGCAATAGTCGTAGCCGTTGCGCTCGCGCAGCGTCGGATAGCCGCAGGCGGGGCAGGGCACGTGGCCGTGGCAGTGATCAGGATGCGCCTCGAAAAACCCGCGCCGGCGAGCGTAAGCCGTGCCCTGCCAGCGCGGCGAGGGCTCCCAGTAGCCGGAGAATTTTTCCAGCACCGGCATCACGCCTTCTCCTGTAAGCACGCTTCGATCACGAATTCCACCCGCCGCCAGGGTTCGGTCTCGAAATCGACTTCGAGAATGCGCGCAGCCAGTTTCTCGCCGACCATCAGCCGCGCGGCGATGTCGGCGTTCTCGGGGCGCGGCACGTAGCCGAGCTTGACGCCTTGCCAGTCGATGCGCACGGCGAGCGGATCGTGCGGGTTGTCGCGCTCGAGAACCAGGTCGAGCGCATCGCCCGCCGTGAATGCGTCCTCGACCTGCGGCCCTTGGTGGTATTGGTAACCCGCCACATGGGCGATCAGGAGCGTCTCGGGCTCGGCCCGCTGCTCACCCAGCCAGTCGAGCGCCTGGATGAGCTGCCGCTCGGATTTGGCATCCAGCCAAGCCAGCCGCTGCCGCGCGTGGGCCTTGGCCTGCCAAAGCTGCACCTCGATGCGTCCGCGCGCTTCCAGCGCCGCCCAGCGCGCATCCCGCCGCTCAGGAGCGTTCAGAGCCGACTCCACCCGCCGCGCCCAGGCTTCCATCTCGGGGCTGACCTCGCGGTTCGTCGGCCCACGCAGCTGCACGAGGTGGTAGGCCGTGTCGTACTCGACGTCCTCGCTCAGGCGCGGACGGTATTCGGCGGTGGCCTGCTCGCCCCGGCGCGCAAGGTGAAAGAGCCGTGTGCCGGCGACCGAGTCCTCCCAGTAACGCGGGCTGCCCGCGCAGTGGTGCATGCGCTGCCCTTCGTAGAGCAGCATCGTCGGCGTGACGAGCTCGACGGCTTCCCAGCCGTCTTCTTCCAGCCGGCCCAGCACTTCTGGCAGGTGAAGATCGGGCAGGTAGTCCTCCTTCTCCGGCCAGGGGCGCTGCCGATGCCAGCGGACCGAGGCATCGAGCAGGCCCAACAGCCCATGGCAGGCCACCCAGGCGGCGGCGAGGCGATGGATCTTGGGCCCATAGCGCCGAGCGAGGAGGGTGGCCGCCCGCCCGCGCGCGGCGGCCAGGAAGTCGTCGCAATCGGCCAGCGCCGTGTGGAGGTTGCCGTGGCGCTTGGCCGCTGCCTCCCAGGTGAGGTTCCAGCCCAGCCGAAAGGCGCCGCGGTGCACTTCGGGCACAGGCGGGGTGCTGGCGCGCTGCGCGTCGTCATCCTCATCCGCCACCGCGCCGATGAGCTGCAAATAGCCCGTCAGGTACGGCAACCAGCGCTCGAACGCCGCCACATCCGGGCGCTGGTTGTCGGGCAAGGCGTCGAGCACGGCAAGGCAGGCCCGCCGACGGGCCGCTTCGCGCCCTCCCCAGAAGGCGGCATTGACCGGCGCGCGCACGAGTCCGCGCGAGATGCCCCAGTGCGCGGCGAGCGCCCCGGCGAGATCCCGCCCCGCATCGATGGCTGCTTCCACGGCCACGTCCTTGTCACGCCAGGCGTGGCGCTTGCCATCGAAGACATTGGGCGAGTGATGCAGCGTCAAGAGCACCGGCGCCACCAGCGCCGGAAAGCGCATCAGCGCCTGCATGCGCCGCTCGCGCAAGAGCGGCGGCAGGGTGGCGAGCCGGTTGTAGTTGCGCACCGAGGCAAAGAAAACCTTCGGCGCGGGCTGCGGCGCCCGGCCATCGTGCCGGGTGACGGCCGGCGGCGTGGGCTCGCGCTCGAGCCACAGCAGCAGCCGCATCGCTTCGGCATCCAGCGTGGCGGCAAAGCGCTGGAAGTCGGCATCGAACCAGAACCCCGCATGCCAGCGCGAAGGATTGGGCAGCGCCGGCGCGGCATAGAGCACCTGCACAAAGCCCACGTCGGGAAGTTCCAGCTGGTAACGGTGGCCGCCGGCGTCGTCGGCAAGCGCCGCGACAATGGGCGCGATCACCGCATCCTCACCCAGCCGCGCTTGGCCTAGCCGCAGGGCGAGCACCCGGCCATCGGAGAGCGACAGCCACAGGCGCGGGTATTCATCCTCCGGCGCGAAGGTCCGCCCGGGCAACCACAGCCGCGCGCGCACGGCAGGCAGCGGCGCGGCGAACGTCGGCGCTGGCGGGACGGCAGGGGCATAGGAGACGAAATCTTCCATGCCCGCGATGATGCGGCGGACGGTGGCTCATGGTGTGAGCCTGACTTGCGTGTCAGCACGAAGGTGACAGCGGGCAGAGTTGCTTAGCCCATTTGCACCCCATAGGCCGCAAATGCAATCCGTCCGAGATGATCGTGGCGCAAAAAATTCATGCGAATGACGCGCAGCCGTAGCCGCTCGCCGATCTCCAATTTTGTGTGCAGGTCGTACGCACCATCCCATACATGGCCGATGCGCTGGCCCTGCCATGCGGCGGCCAATTTCCAGGGCAGATCAGCGGGGTCTTGATAGACCTCCAGCGGCTCTCCTTCGCGCAGTGTGCGCAACGCCTCCGGATTCTGGGTAAATACCGTGCCGATGACGCACACCGTCTCGCCGGGCCTGCGCCAGCGTTCTGCCGCCGCACGCAGCGAAGCACGTACACCGGGATGGTCAGGCAGCGGCTCGTCGGGCGTGAGCAGATAGGGTACGCCGCGTTGGCTGTCGAGATCGAAAGCTAGCACGTAGAGTCGGTCGCCCGGAAGAAAACCTGGGGCAAAGCCCATTTCCACGCGTAACGGGCCGTGTGCCCGCGTACGCACGCGCAGGATCGCCGGCGGCGGAAAGTAGCGGCCATTGGCCAGCGCGCGCGCTTGCAGATCGGCATACCACCCGGCAAACCAGCGGCGCTTGCGCATGAAGAAAAGGGTTGTGCCTTCGCACGGGCAACCCAGAATGGCGGCAGGGTCGGCAAAATCGATCCAGGCCTCGCCCCCCGGCCCGGGGAAGAACGCATAGAGCTGCTCGAACCCGATGTCGAAGGTTTGATGAATCTGCACCACCTGCGCGAGTTCACTGAGCAGGTGGCGGATGGCTTTCAGCGGCGGCGTGACGGCTTCGATATAGAGCGGCTGGCCGCGCAGGCATTGCCCGGCTTGCATGCGCAACTGACGCGCGCGGCGGCGTGTGGATTTCTGCAACGCTCCTCGGCGCTGGAACGTCCAATTCGGCGGGAACGCATAGGGTCCGGTCAGTCCCGTCGAAGCGCAGCCAATGACATCAGGCCACGTGCTCACTCGTCACTCCCCCAAGCATGACCGATCCACAACCCCAGCAGCAACGGCCAAACCCAGTGCGTGGGTTGTTTTGTGACGGCAGCCGTCTGCGTGCATTCAGTTTTGATTTGCGCTTCCGCAGCGCGTATTTCGGCGAGGTGATTTACTGCGAACTGCCGCTCTAAAGGCGTCAAGCCCGCGCCCACAATGAATGCAGAGACCAAGGCGAGCAAGGCCGCCGCAAGCGGGATGATCAAGACGAAGGAGCCGAGCAGCCACAAAAGCACGGCCAGGATCAGCGCGACGATGAACATCTGACCCTCGATCAGCCACTGCCAGAGCATGATCCACAGCGGCGCGCTGAAAATCCAGAGCAGCCAGTGGTCCACGAAAACTTCGGCGATGTAGGTCCCCAGTCCTTCCGCCGACCATTCGGGCTTCTTGGGCGTTGCTGGCGCAGAGGCAAGGGGACGCGCCGCGGGACGGGTGGGCAGGGGAATGACGGGCGCAAGCCTTGTTGGGGAACGACGTTTTTCCCGTTGCTTGCGCAGGCTGCGGCCCTGCCACCAAGCGAACGGGTTGCTCAGCGCCCACGAGCGCGCTTGCGGCCGCCGGCGCCACGGGCGGTTCAAAAGCCTGCGCAAACCCCATTCGATGGCCATTGAAACGGTAGCCAATGGGGCCAAAAACCACCAGGGAAAGCGCAACAACGCCGCTGCCGCCACGCCCACGCTGACGACGAACACCGCCGCCAGCAACGAGGCCAGAAGCGCCAGCCACAGCGGTTCTTGAGGCATGGTGTCGAGGTAGGCGAGCGTGACGATGCCGATGGCGAGCACGAGCCAGCCCTGCACATGGGCACGGTAGCGGTGGCGCAGGAAGTCGCGCCAATAGGGTTGAGATTGCCTCATTTGAGATGACACAAATCGAGCAGCTCGCCATCGCCGCCGTAAAGCAAATACTCGCCCTCGCCCAGGTCGATCACATAACGCGCCGGATTGCGAAAGCGCGCGCCGTGGCGACGGATGAGCTCGGGAATCTCGGCATCATCGATGGACAGCACCACCTCGCCCGCCCAATCCTCGTTCAGAATCGGAAAACGTCCATCGGCGGTCCTCGGCGGTGGCGCCGCCATGGGTGCGACGGCAGGCGCCGGGCGCGAGCGCTCCTGCAGCCACAGCAGGATACCGATCAAGAGGCCCACCCCAAGCAGCCAGGGATGGCGCGCCAGCCCGATCGATACCGGGAAGAATCCGACCCATTTGAGCATAAGGGCATTGTGCGCCTGCGGAAGGCTCAGAAACTGAGCCTGTAGGCCAAGCCATCAGGTCATCGACTGGTACGCCTTTCCGAAAGGCCCGATGATCACCTTCCCGCGCCCGTCCTGAATCTGGGCATCTACGAAGTCGGCCCACCATTGCAGCATCTGACGCCGCTGGGGAAGATACTCCGCGCGGTTATAGACGCCGCGCACCCCTTTTTGCTCGTGAGCAAGCGCCTTCTCGATCCAGTCCGAATTGAAGCCCTGTTCGTGGAGGTGCGTGGATGCCGTGCGCCGGAAATCATGGATGACGAAGTCGCGGACGTCGATTTCCAGCGCCCGCACTGCGACGTTCAGCGTGCTCTTGGCAATCGGCCGCTTCAAGGAGTTGCGGCTGGGGAAGACCCATTCCGAACCGCTCGCCAGATCCCGCAATTCGTCGAACATCGCCAGCGCCTGGCGCGAGAGTGGCACCAGATGCGGCTTGTCTTTCTTCATGCGCTCGGCGGGGATGGACCACTCGGCGCGCTCGAAGTCAATCTCCTCCCAACGGGCTTCGATCAGTTCGGATTTCCGCACCATGCAGAGAATCAAGAGATGCAAGGCGAGTTTGTGCGAGCGTTTCATGCTCGACTGGTAGATGGCCCGCATCAGCTTGCCGATTTCCTCCGCGCTCAAGGCCACATCCCGGCTCTTCGCCTGGGCGATATATTTCGCCTCGATGGCGGCGGCCGGGTTGAACTGGGTCTTTTGCCGCGCAATGGCGTAGGCGAACAGGCGTTTGAGCACATTGCGGGTTTGCAGCGCCATCTGGTCGGCACCGCGACGTTTGATCCGGTCGGTAATGGCAAGGATATCGTCTGGGGTCACCTCGGCAAGCAGTTTCGCACCGATGGCCGGGATCACATCCTTTTCCAGGATGCGCCGGATGTTGCGGGGGTTGCGGTTCGTGGGTTCCACGATCTCGGCATACCACCGCCAAGCGAAAGCCTCGACGGTATCGGCTGCCCGCGCCGCTTCCTCACGGGCTTTGACGATTTCCCGAGTCTTCGGGCACCAGTTGCCGATGAAGGTCTCCGCCATTTCCTTGACGAAGGGCGACGCATCCTCCGGAATCGGATCGCCGCGCTTGATGGCCATGGGGGACAGACCTCGCTCCACCAGCGCCTTGCAATCCTCCCGCCAGCTTCGGGCCTCAGCCAGTGAATAAGCCGGGTAGTCGCCGAGCCGGACGTTCTCCTGCTTTCGATTCCGGGCACGATACTTGAGGCCCCATCGCTTCTTGCCGGTCGGCAGGACTTCGATATACAGCCCGCCCCCGTCCGATTCGCTGTAGGGCTTCTCGCCCGGCTTCAGGTTACGTAGTCTGGTATCCGACAAGGCCATGATTCCACACCCCTTTCTTCCGTGTGTTCCCACGCTTGGCATTTCATCGTCATGATCCGGACACGATCGTGGGAACATTCGACCCCAAACGTGGGAACACATCGGTCAATACTGGGAACAAAAGTGGGAACAAATTCGACCGGATTTTCGTGGAAAACGCAAGACCTCCATGGAACAAGTAACTACAGATATGCTGTTATATCAACGATTTACTGGAATAACATGGACGTCACTGGAATATTTGCTACTTTCCGATGCAGAAGCGGGAAAAGATCTGGCCCAACAGATCGTCGGCGGTGAACTCTCCCGTGATTTGGCCCAGGGCCACGTGGGCCAGGCGCAGCTCCTCGGCGAAGAGCTCTAGGCCTCGGCCTGCCGCCTCGGCCGCGGCGGCGAGCCGCTCCTCGGCCCGGGCGAGGGCTTCCAGATGCCGCGCTCGGGCCATGAATATCCCTTCGCCGCCCCCTGTCCATCCCACCTGCCGGAGCAGCGCCTGTTGGAGCAAGTCCACCCCCTCTCCCGTCTTGGCGGAGAGCCATACCTCGGCCACGCTCCCCTCCTGGGCGAGGCGAGGCGCCACGCCAGCAAGATCGATCTTGTTGCGCACAATCACCCGGGGCAGTCCGGGGGGAAGCTGCCCCAGGATAGCCTCGTCTTCTGGCATCACCCCCCGGGCGTACTCGGTGACCACCAGGACCAGATCCGCCTGGGCCGCCGCCGCTCGCGCTCGCTCGATGCCGATGCGCTCCACGGCGTCTTGGGTCTCCCGCAGGCCTGCGGTGTCGATGATGTGGAAAGGCACGCCCTGGATTTCCACCTGGCTGCGCAGGGTATCCCGGGTGGTGCCGGGGACCTCGGTGACGATGGCTACCTCCTCCCGCGCCAGACGGTTGAGCAGGCTCGATTTGCCCACGTTCGGGCGCCCCACCAAGGCTACCTGCGCTCCTTCCCGCAGCAGCGCTCCCTGCCGGGCGTTGGCGACCAGAGCCCGCAGCTTGCCGCGCAACCGCTCGAGCCGCCCGAAGGCGTCGGCCTCCTGCAGGAAATCGATCTCTTCGTCGGGAAAATCCAGGGTCGCCTCGGTGAGGGCCCGCAGCTCGATCAGCTCTTCTTTGAGCGCGTTCACTTCCCGGGAAAACTCCCCCTGCAGGGAACGCATGGCGCTGCGCGCGGCCTGGGCAGTGGAGGCGTCGATCAGGTCGGCGACGCTTTCTGCCTGGGCCAGATCCAGCTTGCCGTTCAAGAAAGCCCGCTTGCTGAACTCTCCAGGTTCGGCGAGCCGAGCCCCCAACTCGAGGCAGCGCTGGAGCAGGAGGCGGAGCACCGTCATGCCGCCATGGCCCTGCAGCTCCACCACGTCCTCCCCCGTGTAGGAGCGGGGCGCGGGGAAATAGAGCACGATGCCTTCGTCGATCACCTGTCCCTCGGCGTCCTTGAGGGGGGCTAGCGTGGCGAAGCGGGGCGCGGGCACGCGCCCGAGGAGCGCGATCAGGAAGGGCTTGAGGTTACGGCCGGAGAGCCGCACGATGCCGATGCCGCCACGCCCGGGCGGCGTGGCAATGGCTGCGATCGGCTCACCGTTTTCCATGAGCAGCGGCCGCCCGCTCCAGCTGGCGGGTGATGTACCACTGCTGCGCGATGGACAGGACGTTATTCACCAGCCAGTAAAGCACCAGCCCGGCAGGGAAGAAGAAAAAGAAAATGGAGAAGGCGATGGGCATGATCTGCATCACCCGGGCCTGGATCGGGTCCGGGGGCGTGGGATTGAGCTTGGTCTGAATCCACATGGTGGCGCCCATCACTACCGGCAGGACGAAATAGGGATCCGGCGCCGAGAGATCTCGGATCCAGCCGACGAAGGGGGCGTTGCGCAGCTCCACCGCCGCAACCAGCACCCAGTACAAGGCGATGAACACCGGAATCTGAATCAGGATCGGCAAGCATCCGCCCAAGGGGTTGATCTTCTCCTCCTTGTAGAGCTCCATCATCGCCTGGTGCAACTTCTGTCGGTCATGGCCGTACAGCTCCTTGATCCGCTGCAGCCGGGGGGTGATAGCCTTCATGCGCGCCATGGAGCGGTAGCTCGCCGCCGACAGAGGATAGAACACCGCCTTAACCAGCACAGTGAGCAGGATGATGGCTACGCCCCAGTTGCCCACCCACCGGTGGAACAGCGCCAGCACCCAGAACAAGGGGGCCGCGATCACGGTAAGCCAGCCGTAGTCCACCACTAGGTCGAGGCCCGGGGCGAGCTGGGCCAGCGTGCGCTGTTCCTGGGGCCCGGCGTAAAGCCGCATGCTCGCCGTGCGGCTGGCTCCCGGCTCGATGGTACCCACCGGCACAATGACCCCTGCGGCGTACAGGTCGGGGGCGAGCTGCCGGGCGAAGAATTCCCGGGAGACATTGCCCTCGGGAAGCCAGGCTGCGAAGAAATAGTGCTGGACCATGGCAATCCAGCCGTCGGTGACCGCCTTCGGCAGCCCTGCCTTGCCCTTTTCGATGTCGGAGAAGGGGAGCTTGTGAAACTTGGTCTCCTCGGTGTACACGGCGGGGCCGGTGTAGGTATAGAGGAAGCGCTGCTCGCCCTCGGGGGCCTTGCCATCCCGCTGGAACTGGTAGTAGGCGAAGGGCGACAGGGGGGCGGCACCCCCGTTGCGGATGGAGAAAGCCACGTCTATCAGATAGCTGCCGCGGCGGAAGGTGTAGATCTTCTCCACCACAAGGCCGTTGACAGGCGGCGCGGCAAGCCGCACCTGCACCGCATCCTCCCCAGGCTTCAGCTCATAAGGCCCGGGCTCGGCGCTGAAAAGGGTTTTGTGATTCGGTAGGCTGTCGCCGATCAAGCCCGACTGGGCCACGTACACCCGCTCGGCCTCCCGCTGGAACAAAACGAAGGGTTTGTTCTTGTCCACCGCTCCGGGGTGCTTGAGCAGCTCCAGCCGGACCAGGTCGCCCCCGAGGGTCTGGATCTCTGCCCGCACCACGTCCGTGGTCACGGTGAGGATGCGCCCGCTCTGCGGCTCACCCGGGCGGTCGGCCTGGGCGAGCTCCCCCTGCTTCTCCAGCAGCTCCCGTCCTACCGTGGGCGCCGGTGCCTCGGGCGCAGGCTGGGCCTGGGGAGGGGACGCCACGGGGGCGCGCTGGTGCTGTTGCCAAGCGTCCCACAGGAACAATAGGGACATGGAAAAGATTAGGAACAGGATCAGCCGTTGAATTTCCATGGGTCCTCGGGCACCGGGTCATAGCCTCCGGCGTGGAACGGGTGGCAGCGCGCCAGACGCTTGAGGGCGAGCCACGTTCCCCGTCCAGCGCCATGGCGTTGGATCGCCTCCCGGGCGTATTCCGAGCAGCTCGGAGTGAACCGGCAACGCGGCCCGAGCAGGGGGCTCACCCCGATCTGATAGGCTCGAAGGAGAACGATCAAGAGCCGTGACATGGGGCCATTCTCTGCATCAGGGCTGCCAGCTCTTCCCGCGCCGCTGCCCCTTCCCTCCGGGAGATCGGGCGCCTTAAGCGCACGACGATGTCCGCCCCCCCCAACGCCGCCTGCCGCTGGCGGAAGACTTCCCGGGCGATGCGCTTAGCGTAGTTGCGGTCCACGGCGCGAGGCGCCGCCTTGCGCGACACCGCCAAGCCAAGCCGGGGCCGCCCTAGGCCGTTGCGCCGGGCGAACACTTGGAAAAACCGGCCAGCGAGGCTCGAGCGCTGCTCGAAAACGGCGCGATACTCGCCGGGCTGGCGCAGTCGCGCCGATGGGGGAAATCCGTGCCGCCGTATCGCCAGGATCAGACGCTGAGCCGGGCACGGCCTTTCGCCCGGCGCGCGCGGATCACCGCCGCCCCCGAGCGAGTGCGCATGCGAACCCGAAAGCCATGGGTGCGCTTTCGCCGAACGACCGACGGCTGGTAGGTGCGCTTCATGGTCAAACCTCATCGTTGGGCGGAAAAGCCCGGTATTACAAACCGAGAGCCGTACCCTGTCAACCGCGGCACGCACGCAGGGGAGCGCGGGTGCCGCTTGCCCGCTGTGGATAAGGCGCGGCGAAGGGACTAGAATAACGCCTCGTCGATTTCGCGCCGCTCGCGCGAAGTCCTTCTCCCGAAAAAAGATCCCCACCTCCATGGACGAGTTCTGGGCAGGCTGTCTCAAGCATTTCGAGCGCGAGCTCACACCGCAGCAGTTCAAGACCTGGATCAAGCCGTTAAGATACGAGCGGCAGTCCCGGGGCATCGTCCTTCATGCGCCTAATCGCTTCGTCCTGGATTGGGTGCGGGACCGCTTCCTGCAGACGATCGAAGCCATGGCCAAGGCCCATTTCGCTGCGGCCGTGCCCGTGAGCTTAGAGCTTTCGGGTCAGGAGGCCGACGGGGCCAGCACCCAGGGCCTGCCCCGAGCGAGAACCCGGGTTCGGGACCCAAGCCGGCTTAATCCCATCTTTACTTTCGATACCTTCGTCACCGGCAAGGCGAACCAGCTTGCGCGGGCCGCTGCCATCCAGGTGGCGGAAAATCCCGGCACTGCCTACAACCCCTTGTTCATCTATGGCGGCGTGGGGCTGGGGAAGACCCATTTGATCCAGGCGATCGGCAACCTGGTGCACGAGCTCCATCCCGAAGCGAAAATCCGCTATACCCACGCCGAACAGTATGTCTCCGACGTAGTGAAGGCTTACCAGCACAAGTCCTTCGACGATTTCAAGCAGTATTACCACTCCTTGGATCTGCTGCTGATCGACGACATCCAGTTCTTCGGCGGCAAGAGCCGAACCCAGGAGGAGTTTTTCTATGCCTTCAACGCCCTCATCGAGGCCCACAAGCAGGTGGTGATCACCTGCGACAGCTACCCGAAAGAGATCAACGGGATCGAAGACCGGCTGATTTCCCGTTTTGGCTGGGGACTCACGGTGGCGGTGGAGCCGCCGGAGTTGGAAATGCGGGTGGCAATCCTGATCAAGAAGGCAGCCTCCGAGCAAATCCAACTGGACGAAGGCGTCGCTTTCTTCGTCGCCAAGCACATCCGCTCCAACGTCCGGGAGTTGGAAGGCGCGCTAAAGCGGGTGGTCGCCTTTTCCCGCTTCACTGGGATGCCCATCACCCTGGATCTCACCCGGGAGGCGCTCAAAGACCTGCTGGCGGTGCAGAGCCGGCAGATCTCGATTGAGAATATCCAGAAGACGGTCGCCGACTACTACAAGATCAAGGTATCGGATCTGTACTCGAAAAAGCGCTCCCGTAACGTGGCCCGCCCGCGCCAGCTCGCCATGGCCCTCGCCAAGGAGCTCACTTCCTTAAGCCTGCCAGACATCGGGGATGCCTTCGGCGGACGCGACCACACCACCGTGCTCCACGCCTGCCGCAAGATCGGCGAGCTACAGGCCACCAACCCAGAGATTTCCCGGGATTTCAAGACTCTGATCCAGATCCTGCGCGGTTGATCGGGCTGGGACAACCTGTGGATAAGTCCCGCAGTGCCTCCAGGACAAGTTTTCGTACACAGGCTGTCCACAGGCAGACGAAAGCTTGTACCCAGCCTTTCCATAGGTACAAGAGATTGTTATAATTAGAAAATTTTTAGTTTCCAGGGCTTTCCGACGGGCTTATTCATTCTTACCAGAAGGACAATCATGTTATTGATCGAAGCCGACCGGGACGCGCTTTTGAGGCCCCTTCAGGCGGTCACCGGGATCGTCGAGCGGCGGCATACCCTCCAGATTCTGTCCAACGTGTTGATCGAGCGCGCCCAGGACGGCACTCGCTTCATGGCGACCGACCTGGAGATCCAGGTCTCGACTTTGGCCCACGGGCTTAAGGAGAGCGCCAAACCTTTCTCGCTTACCGTGGCAGCGCGCAAGCTCCATGACATCCTGCGGGCGCTTCCGGAGAGTGCCCAGGTGGTGCTTGCCCAGGAGGACGGGCGCCTGCAGGTGAGAAGCGGTCGCAGTCGCTTCAGCCTGCAGACTTTGCCTGCCGAGGATTTTCCCCGGATTGCCGAGAGCGCGGGAGAAGAACTGAGCGTGCGACTGTCGCAAAAGGACTTGCGGCGGGGGCTCTCCCTGGTCCACTACGCCATGGCCCAGCAGGATATCCGTTACTACCTGAACGGGCTGCTGCTCGTGCTGGGCGGTCAAGCCTTGAAGCTCGTGGCCACCGACGGCCACCGCCTGGCTTTTGCTGCGACGGGGCTTGCTGCAGCCGTTGAGGCGCGGGAGGTAATCGTTCCGCGTAAGGCAGTGTTGGAGGTGCTGAAGCTCCTGTCGGACTCGGAGGACGAAGTTGCGATCACCGTGCGGCCGAACCAGGTGCGCTTCGCCTTTGGGCCGGTGGTGCTGGTCTCCAAGGTGGTGGACGGCAAGTTCCCCGACTACCAGCGGGTGATTCCCCAGGCCCATCCCAAGGTGGTGGAGTTGCCGCGCCTTTCCTTTCTACAGGCGCTCTCCCGCGCCTCCATCCTCTCGAGCGACAAGATTCGCGGCGTGCGCCTGGTGCTGACAGCGGACAGCCTGCGGGTGATTTGCACCAACAACGAGCAGGAGGAAGCGCAGGAAGAGCTCGCGGTGTCCTATAGCGGCGAACCGCTCGACATCGGCTTCAACGTCGCCTACCTCATGGACGTTCTCTCCAATCTTTCCAGCGACACCGTGCGCTGTGCCTTCAACGATCCCAATTCCAGTTGCCTGGTGACGGTGCCGGGAGACGATCAGTTCAAGTACGTTGTCATGCCAATGCGCATCTAACGAGGGTGAATCCGGTGACTGAGATAGCGGCCAAAGAACGCCCGAGCTCCAGTTACGACTCGAGTAGCATCAAGGTGCTGAAGGGTCTCGAGGCGGTGCGCAAGCGCCCCGGCATGTACATCGGCGACACCTCCGATGGCACCGGACTGCACCACATGGTGTTCGAGGTGGTGGACAACTCCATCGACGAGGCGCTCGCCGGCTACTGCGACGACATCAAGGTCGTGATCCATCCGGACAATTCCGTGTCTGTGATCGACAACGGCCGCGGAATCCCTACCGGGATCAAGGAGGACGACGAGCTCAAGCGATCGGCGGCGGAGATCGTGATGACCGAGCTCCACGCGGGGGGCAAGTTCGACAGCAATTCTTACAAGGTATCGGGTGGGTTGCACGGAGTGGGAGTGTCCTGCGTCAACGCCCTCTCCAAGTGGCTGCGGCTCACCATTCGGCGCGACGGTCTGGTGCATGCCATGGAGTTCGACCACGGTGTACCGGTGGCGCCACTCAAGGTGATCGGCAAGACCGAGAAGACCGGCACAGAGGTGCATTTCCTTGCCGACGAGGCGATCTTCGGCAAGGTGGAGTTCCATTACGAGATCTTGGCCAAGCGACTACGGGAACTGTCCTTCCTCAACAATGGGGTCAAGATCCAGCTCATCGATCAGCGCACTGGCAAGAGCGAGGATTTCGCCCACAGCGGTGGGGTCAAGGGCTTCGTCGAGTACATGAACCGGACCAAAACCGTGCTCCATCCCCACATCTTCCATGCCGTAGGGGAAAAGGATGGAATCACGGTGGAGGTGGCGATGCAGTGGAACGACTCCTATCAGGAGTCGGTCCAGTGCTTCACCAACAACATCCCCCAGCGCGACGGAGGCACCCATTTGACCGGGCTGCGGGCCGCGCTCACGCGCACCTTGAACAGCTACATCGAGAAGGAGGAGCTCGCGAAGAAGGCCAGAGTGGAGACCACTGGCGACGACATGCGCGAAGGGCTGACTTGCGTGCTCTCGGTCAAGGTCCCCGAGCCCAAGTTTTCCTCCCAGACCAAGGACAAACTGGTCTCCTCCGAGGTCCAGCCGGTGGTACAGGAGATCGTCTCGGTCAAGCTCCATGACTTCTTGTTGGAACATCCTCAGGATGCCAGGATCATCTGCAACAAGATTATCGAAGCGGCGCGAGCCCGCGAGGCGGCGCGCAAAGCGCGGGAGCTCACCCGCCGCAAGGGGGTGCTAGATGGATTCGGCCTGCCGGGGAAGCTCGCCGATTGCCAAGAACGGGACCCGTCCCGCTCGGAGCTGTACCTCGTGGAAGGAGACTCCGCTGGCGGCTCGGCCAAGCAGGCGCGGGACCGGCGCTTCCAGGCGGTGCTGCCCTTGAAGGGCAAGATCCTCAACGTGGAGAAGGCGCGCTTCGACAAGCTCATCTCCTCCCAGGAGATCGCCACCCTGATCACGGCCCTGGGCACCGGCATCGGCAAGGACGAGTACAACCCGGATAGGCTCCGCTACCACCGGATCATCATCATGACGGACGCCGACGTGGATGGCTCCCACATCCGCACGCTGCTGCTCACCTTCTTCTATCGCCAGATGCCGGAGTTGATCGAGCGCGGCCACATCTACATCGCTCAGCCGCCCCTCTACAAGATCAAGCTCGGGCGCCAGGAGACCTACCTGCGCGACGACCAGGAGCTCAAGCAGTTCCTGCTCAAGCAGGCCCTGGCCGATGCGGCCTTATATCCCTCGGCAGAGGCAGAGGCCCTGCCGTCGGCTGCTTTCCAGGCGCTTGCGGAACAGTATCTCCTCGCCGAGGCGGTGATCGACCGCTTGAGCCGAGGAGTGGACCGGGATGTCCTGCACGCCCTGCTCAAGGGCGTGACGCTGGACCTCTCCGATCGAGCGGCGGCGGAAGAAAGCGCCCGGGTCCTGGCGGCGGCAGTGGACGACCCGGCGCTTGCTGTCGAAGTGGGGGTGAACGAGGCCACCGAAGCCTTGCGCCTGGTGATCGTGCGCCGGGAGCATGGCACCGTGCGCGTGAGCTCCGTCGACCAGGAGTTCCTGCAAAGCTCCGATTGCGCCCAGATCCGGGCGACGGCCCAGGCCCTCTCGGGTCTGCTGCACAAAGGAGCCTATGTGGCCCGGGGCGAACAGAAGCGGGCGGTCGCCGATTTCCGCGAGGCGATCGACTGGCTCCTCGCCCAAGTGCGGACCCACGCCTCCATCCAGCGCTACAAGGGCTTGGGGGAGATGAACCCGGAGCAGCTGTGGGAGACCACCATGGATCCGGCCAAGCGCCGGCTGCTCAAGGCCCAGATCGAGGACAGCATCACCGCGGACGAGATCTTCACCACCTTGATGGGGGATCAGGTGGAGCCGCGGCGGGCTTTCATCGAGGAAAACGCCCTCGGCGTGCGCAACCTAGACGTCTAGCGAGCGGTTATTTGGCCGCTGCCCGACGGCGGGTTTCGGGCTTGGGCGCCGTTTTGGCTTCCCCTGCGTCTTTCTGCTTTGCGCTCTTCGGTTCCCGGGGGGCAAATTCGAACCCTACGCTACCATCGCTCGACAGGGTGAGGAAGGCAGAAAACGGCCGGCCGTTCTTGCGCGAGATGAAGCGGTGCAGCAGGTCGGTTTTGCGCCGGGCGAGCAGCTTCTGCATCTGTTCCCGCTCGATGGGACGCTGCAGGATCACCTTGCCGGTGCGGAAGTCACAGCTTCGGTTGGCGCCCAGCGAGCGCTCACACAGGTACGCGGCGGCCGCCTCGTAGACATTGGCACCGCACTTGGGGCAGGGGCCCACCGGCTCCTGGCCGGAGAAGTCTGCTTCTTCTTCCTCGCCTTCCCCGCCCGCCTGTCCGAAGTCGAACTCGGTGCGCAGGTCGTCAGTGAGCCGCAGGACCGCCGAAAACGGCCGACCCATGCGGCTGCGAAAGCCCGTGAGGGGCCCTACGCTACGCTGGGTGATGAGCTGCTCCACTTCTTCCGGTTCCAGCTCCCGGCCGGAGATCACTTTCCAGATGGCAAAGTCGCAGCCCTGGCACTGGAACTTGCGGTAGTTCTCTTGCACCACGCCGCCGCACTTGGGACAGGGCGTCTTGAGGGTGCGGAAAGCCTCGTCCGGGATCTCCCCTTCTTTGATGCGCTTCACCATGTCGCGGGTGAGCTCCACGATATGATCCATGAACACGCTGCGGGGCAGCTTCCCTTGCTCCATTTGCTTGAGCTTGTACTCCCACTGGCCCGTGAGCTCCGGGGAGGTGAGCTCGTTGACCCCGAAGTGGTCCAGGGCGAAGAGCAGGGAGAAGGCCTTGGCGGTGGGCGCAAGCTCCCGGCCATTGCGATGTACATACTCTTCCTGGATCAGGCCCTCGATGATCTGGGAGCGGGTGGCCGGGGTCCCCAGACCGCGGGCCGCCATGGCCGCCCGCAGCTCCTCGTCCTCGATGAGCTTGCCCGCCCCCTCCATGGCGGAAAGAAGCGTGGCCTCCGTGTAGCGGGGAGGGGGCTTGGTCTGGTGGTGCCGTACTTCCACTGCCAGGGTGCGCACCTTCTCCCCCGCCTGGACGGGGGGCAGGCGCTGGGCGTCCTCCTCGGCCGCTTTGCCGTAGACCGCAAGCCAGCCCGGGTGCACCAGCACACGTCCTTCGGTCTTGAACGCTTCTCCTGCCACCCGGGTGATGCGAGTGGTCACCAGGTACTCGGCCGCCGGGTAGAACACCGCCAAGAAGCGGCGCACCACCAGATCGTAGAGCTTCGTTTCTGCCTCGTTCAGGTGCTTGGGCAGCTGCAGGGTGGGGATAATGGCGAAGTGGTCCGAAACCTTCTCGTCGTTGAAGACCCGCTTGTTCGGCCGCACCCAGCCCTGCTTGAGGATCTGGTCGGCAAAGGAGCTATAGGGGGAGACTTGCCCTTTCTTGCCGCCGCGCAGGGTCTCCAGGGTTTTCTTGACTGTAGCGAGATAATCCTCGGGCAATGCCCGGGAGTCGGTGCGCGGGTAGGTGAGCACCTTGTGTTTTTCGTATAAGGCTTGGGCGAGCGACAGGGTCATGCGGGCGGAGAAACCGAACCGGCTGTTGGCCTCCCGCTGCAGGCTGGTGAGATCGAACAGCAAGGGTGCTACTTGGGTGGACGGTTTCGCCTCCTCGCGGACCGTGCCCGGTTTGCCCTGGCACTTGGCGCGGATTGCCTCTGCCCGCGCCTGGTCCCACAGCCGCTCGGGCTTCGCCTCAGGGTCGCCTTCGGTGCCTGCCTTGGCTGCTTTGTCGTCGAACCAGCGGCCGGGGTATTCGCCGCCCGCGCAGGCGAAGGTGGCGTGCACCTCCCAGTAGTCCCGGGGCACGAAGTTGCGAATCTGCTCCTCTCGCTCCACCAGGATGCGCAGGGTGGGCGTCTGGACCCGCCCGACGGTGGTCTTGTAGAAGCCGCCGTCTTTGGAGTTGAACGCGGTCATGGCCCGGGTGCCGTTGATGCCCACCAGCCAGTCCGCTTCCGATCGGCACACGGCGGCGTCGGCCAGAGGCCGCAACTCCTCATCCTTTTTGAGCTGGGCGAAGCCTTCCCGGATGGCCTCGGGGGTCATGGATTGTAGCCACAGCCGTTCGATGGGCTTGCGGGTCTTGGCGTAGCGCACGATGTAGCGGAAGATGAGCTCTCCCTCGCGCCCGGCATCACAGGCGTTGATAAGGCCCGTCACGTCCTTGCGCTTGATCAGGCGCAGGAGCAGCTTGAGCCTTTCCTCGGATTTCTCGATGGGTTTGAGCTCGAAATGGGGCGGGATCACGGGCAGGTGGGCGAAAGACCACTTGCCCCGTTTGACCTCATGCTCCTCGGGAACGGCCAGCTCCAGCAGATGGCCCACGGCCGAGGAGAGCACGTACTGATCGCTCTCGTAGTAATCGCCGTGCTTGGTGAAGCCCCCCAGCGCCCGGGCGATGTCCGCGGCGACGGAGGGCTTTTCGGCGATGATCAGTTTCTTCCCCATGAATGGATGGACTGCATTGACGCGTTCACGCCGCCAAACGAAAGCGGTTGATGATAGGAGCTATTCCTGGGCGGTACAAGGGAGGCTGGGGGCCCCCACGCGCCCGTTGCGAGCGCTTACTCACTCACAATATACTGATTTTACTTATTTCTCTGGTAGCGGCCGCCGGGGAGGCTGGTGACCCGACCTTCCAGCTCCAAGGTCACCAATTCCGCCAGGAGTTCCTGGGGTAGCCGGCCGCTGCGCTGGGCCAAGGTGTCCAAATCCACCGGATCGAAGCCCAGGTGGGCAAGCAAGGAAGAGGCCTCTGCCTGGTCGAATGCCTGCGCCTCGGAGGGCAGGTCGGGGGACGACCCGAGGGTCGCCACTGCGAGCCCCAGCTCTTCCAGGATGTCCTGGGCGGTCTCCACCAGCTTCGCCCCCTCTTTGATGAGGGCGTGGCAGCCCTTCGACAAGGGGGAGTGGATGGAGCCGGGGATGGCAAAGACCTCCCGGCCTTGTTCTGCAGCCAGACGGGCGGTGATGAGGGAACCGCTGTGGAGGGCCGCCTCCACCACCAGGCAACCCCGCGTCAGGCCGCTCAGGAGCCGGTTGCGGCGGGGAAAGTTCTCCGCCCGGGGGGGCGTTCCCAGGGGAAACTCGGACACGAGGGCCCCCTGCTCCGCCAAGGCCAGGGCCAGGTCCCGGTGGCGGGCCGGGTAGACCCGGTCGAGCCCGGTCCCGGTGACCGCCACGCTGCGGGAGGCCCCGGCGAGGCCGCCCCGATGGGCTGCAGCGTCGATTCCCAAGGCGAGGCCGCTCACGATGGTCAGCCCGGCATCGCTCAGGGCCTTGGCGAAGGCCTCCGCGTTGACCAGACCTTGGGGCGTGGGATTGCGGCTGCCCACGATGGCCAGCGTCGGCCGCGCCAGCAGCTCGGCGCTGCCCTTGACATACAGAAGCAAAGGGGCGTCCGGGAGATGGAGCAGCTGGCTCGGGTAGCGGGTGTCGTCCAGGGCCAGTAGGTGATGGTCGGGGGCTTGGGCCCAGGCCAGGGTCGCCTCCAACTGGGCTGGGTCTGGGCCCGCTTGGAGGCAGGCGGCGGCTGCTTCCCCGGCGATTCGGGCGAGCAGGCCCCGCGGAGCGGCCAGCACCTCCTGCGGTCCGCCGCAGGCGGCGAGCAGGCGGCGCAGGGCTTTACCGCCCACGCCGGGCACGAGGCTTAGCCGAACCCAGGCTTCGGTGCGCGGCTCTGGCACCATGGGCGAAACCGCCTGGCCGCAGCCTCTGCGGGCTCAGGGGTTTTCGATCGTGTCCAAGGGCGCCACTTGGCGGTTCGCCTGCATCACCATGGCGTAGGAGACCCGATCGAAGGTGCGGAACACCATGATCAGCCCGATGTTCTGGTCGGGCGCGGCCTCCGCCGAGCGTCCCCGCTCCACCGTCGCCCGGCCTTGGCCCGCCCGCACTCGCAGGACATCGCCGGGCTCCAGTCCATCCCGCTTGCCCTTGTTGATGGCGACCACCGCGGTGGGGCCTGCCTCGGTGCTGCCACCGTAGGTAGAAATCACAAAACCGGTGATCCGGCGCTGGGGTGCCTTGGGGACGAAGTTCACGTAGGGCATTTCAACGGCCTTCACTAGCCGAGCCCCCAGAAGGATCTCCTGATTGGAATCCACCACCTCCACGACCGTGGCGAGGGGCTCATGGCGCACGATGCGTCCCGTGCCGAGATGCACCGCCTCGTGGCCCAGGGTTTCCCCGGTACCCGGGTCTTTGAGGGCATCTCCCAGCTCGTAGATGTCCCAGAGCAGACCCTGGTCTTGCGGCAAGCCGGCAACGCTCAGCAGATCGCCTGCGGAGGCGATGACCCGCCCCTCCTGCATGGCCACGATGCGGGGGGCTCCGTGCAGTGCCTGGAGATCCACCACCAGGGGTTTGGCCAGAAATGGTCGGATGGCGCTCGCCGGGATGGTGGGGATGGCCTCCCGGGTGCTGGACTCCACCCGGACCTGGGGCGAGAGCTTCACCGTCTCCATTTCCTTAGAGAGTCGGGGTGCCGAGCCGCGGCGGTCCAGCACCAGCACGTCGCCCGGATAGATCAAGTGGGGATTTTTGATCTGTTCCTTGTTCATGCCCCATAGCTCGGGCCAGCGCCAAGGGCTCTGCAAATAACGGCCGGAGATGGCCCAAAGGGTGTCGCCTTTCTGAACCACGTAGCGATCCGGGGCGTCGGGGGCGAGTTGCAGCGGCTGGGCCTGGAGGCCGCCGACGGGCGGCCAAAGGAGGAAACAAGGAAACAAAAACAGGGATATAATGCTCTTACGCATAGCGGCTTCGCCTTTTTCGATAGTTCGGCGCCTCCCTCGCCGTCGAGGGAAAGCGGGGGTAGGCACCCAGCTTTCAGTTGACACTTTAGATTAAATTCTCCATATAGTCCATTCAATCAGCGAGATTTTATGGCGATCCGGCAAATCCTGCAGTACCCCGATCCCCGGCTGCATAAGAAAGCGGCCCCGGTCGCCTTGGTGGACGATTCCATCCGGGCCCTGGTCCAGGACATGGCCGAGACTATGTACGCCGCGCCAGGCATCGGGCTCGCCGCCACCCAGATTGATGTACATCTGCAGGTGATCACCATCGATGTGTCCGAGACACGGGATCAGCTGCTGGTGCTCATCAACCCAGAGATTCTGGCGAAGAGTGGCGTCTCGGAGATCGAAGAGGGCTGCCTGTCGGTGCCCGGCATCTTCGAGCGGGTGCAGCGCGCCGAACGGGTGACGGTGCGGGCGCTGGACACCCAAGGCAGGTCCTTTACCCTGGACGCGGACGGCCTGCTCGCCGTGTGCATCCAGCACGAAATGGACCACCTGCAGGGCAAAGTTTTTGTCGAATATCTCTCGCGCCTCAAGCAGAGCCGCATCCTGGCCAAGCTGCGCAAGCAGCAGCGCAAGGTCATGTGAGCCCGGCCCCGGCGGCGGGACCGGGAGTTTTCCGTGAAGCTCGTTTTCGCCGGCACGCCCGAATTCGCGGCGACCGCGTTGGCGGCGTTGCTGCGTTCCGGCCACCGGGTGAGCTTGGTGTTGACCCAGCCGGACCGGCCGGCCGGCCGGGGCCTCAAGCCCGCCGCGAGCCCGGTGAAGCGGCTGGCACTCGAGGCGGGGATCGCCCTACTTCAGCCCCAGAGCCTGCGCGATAGCGCGGTCCAGCGGGCGCTGGTGGAGGCGGCCCCGGACGGGATGGTCGTCGCGGCCTATGGCTTACTCTTGCCTCGCGCGGTCTTGGACATTCCGCGCCATGGCTGCCTCAATATCCATGCCTCCCTCCTGCCCCGCTGGCGGGGGGCCGCGCCCATCCCCCGGGCCATCCTCGCCGGGGACCCTCAAACGGGCATCAGCATCATGCAGATGGACGAGGGCCTGGATACCGGTCCGGTGCTGCTCCAGCGGACCCTACCCATCGCTCCGGACGATACCGCCGGCAGCCTTACCGAGAAGCTGGCCGCCCTCGGGGCCCAATGCATCGTGGAAGCCCTCGATGCCCTGGAAGCGGGGACGCTGCACCCCATGCCCCAAGCCGAGGCGGGGGCCTGCTACGCCCCCAAGATCGCCCGGGAGGAAGCGGCCATCGACTGGCGCCGGGACGCCGGGTTCATCGAGCGCCAGGTGCGAGCGCTCAACCCTCACCCCGGCGCCAGCACCTTTGCGAGAGGCACGGTCCTCAAACTGTGGCGGGCTCAGCCGGCGGCGGCCGAGGAGGGTGCGCCCGGTCGGGTGCTCCAGGCGAACCCGGAGGGGCTGGTGGTGGGCTGCGGTTCCGGGGCGCTCCGGATCCTGGAGCTACAGCGTTCGGGCGGGCGGCGCCTGCCGGCGGCGGAGTTCCTGCGCGGTTTCCCGCTGAGGCCCGGGGAGCGGCTGGGCGGCTGAAGCGGGAGTCCCGGGACGATGCGCGAAGCCCAACGGGTGGCCGCAGAGGCGGTGGCTCGCGTCCTCGCGGGGGAGAGTCTCGCCACGGCCCTGCCCCTTGCCTTGGAGCGGCAAAAGGGTCTCGCGAAGGCCGAGCGCGCTCGGGCTCAGGATCTCGCCTATGGCACCTTGCGCCACTACGGGCTGCTGGCCGCACTCCTCGAACGGCTCGCGCCCAGGCCGCCGCGCCCGGCGCGGCTTCGGGCCCTGCTCCTGGTGGCCCTGTACCAGCTCTACGCTACCCGAGCGGCTGCCCACGCCGTGGTGAATGAGGCGGTGGCGCTCGCGGGTGAGCTGGCAGGACAGGGGGCACGCGGGTTCGCCAATGCGGTGTTGCGCGCCTTCCAGCGCGGCGGCACGCCGCTGGTGGCGAGCGTCGCGGCCGATGACGAGACCGCCCGCTACTCCCATCCCCGCTGGTGGATCGAGGCGCTCAAAGCCCAGTATCCGGAACGCTACCGGGCGCTGCTCGAGGCCGGCAACACCCATCCGCCCATGGGCCTGCGGGTGAACTTGCGGCGTACGACCCTGGAAGGGTACCTCGCCCTGCTCGGGGAGGCGGGGCTCGCTGCCCGCCCGGTGCCTCCGGCGGGCCTTCTATTAGAGCGGCCGGTGCCGGTCGAGCAGCTTCCGTGCTTTGCCGAAGGCTGGGTGTCGGTACAGGATCTGGGCGCCCAGCATGCGCCTGTGTTCCTGGATCTGCGACCCGGGATGCGGGTGCTGGACGCCTGCAGCGCGCCGGGGGGCAAGGCAGCCCACGTGCTCGAGCAGGCGGACGTGGCGCTGGTGGCCCTGGACCGGGATGCGGAGCGGCTGAGACGGGTGGAGGCCAACCTTACCCGCCTGGGGCTTTCGGCAACCCTTCAGTGTGCCGATTGCGCGCAGCCCCAGCACTGGTGGGACGGTCGACCTTTCCAGCGAGTACTGGCGGATGTGCCTTGCAGCGCCTCGGGGGTGGTGCGGCGCCATCCCGACGTCAAGTGGTTGAGGCGCGCCGCCGACCTTCCCCAGTTCGCCGCCGAGCAAGGACGTATCCTGGACGGCGTATGGCAGGTCCTGGACAGTGGTGGTAAATTGCTCTACGTCACTTGCTCCGTGTTCGCCGAGGAAAATGAGGGCGTGATCGGCGCGTTCCTCGAGCGGCACGGCGACGCCCGGCTCCTGCCGCTGCCGGGTGCCGAATCCGGCATGCGGCAGCTTTTCCCCGACGCCTCCCAGGACGGGTTCTTCTATGCCCTGCTCGGTAAGGGAAGCGCTGAACCGGCCGCGGGCTGAGCGTCGTCCGTGGCGCAGGGTGCTTGCCGCTTGGCTGCTGCTCGCCGCCGCCATGGCCCGGGCCGAGGCAATCGAGGTGAATTCGGCCGAGCTTGTGCAGGCGGGCAACGGCTATGTCCTGAACGCGGACTTTGCCATTACCCTCAATACCGTCGTCATGACCGCCTTGAGCAAGGGCGTACCGGTCCATTTCGTGGTGGACGTGGAGGTGTCCCGTCCGCGCAAATACTGGTTCAGCAAGCGCATCGCGAGCGGCGAGCATTCGGTGCGGCTCTCCTACGTGCCCCTCACCCGCCAGTACGAGGTGTCCGACGATCAAGGCACCCACGTGGCCGACAGTCTGGAGGCGGCGTTGCGCTGGGCGGGGCAGGTGCGGGGCTGGCGGGTGCTCGACGGCCATGCCCTCGAGCGCGGCGTCGTATACCGGGCAGCGGTGCGCATGCGCTTGGATCCCGCGCGGCTGCCGCCGCCGTTTCAGGTGAGTTCCCTCACCACTCGGGACTGGGCGATCGAGTCCGACTGGTATCAGTGGAGGTTCATGCCGTGAGCGGGGCCGCCGCTTGCAGGAGGCGCGCGTGAAGTACCTGGTGGTCATCGTCATCGGGCTGGGCGCCGTGCTGCTCTATTTGCTCGCCACCGCGAGCCGCAACAGCGCGCTTTTCGCCGAGCAGTATCCGCTGCTGCTCGCGCTGAACGGGGCGCTCGTTGTCCTGTTGCTGGTGGTGGTGGGCACACAGCTCGCGCGGCTCGTGAAGAAACTGCGCCGTGGCGTGTTCGGCTCGCGGCTGGCCTTCAAGTTGCTCGCGCTCTTTACTCTCATGGCGCTTGTGCCGGGAGCGCTGGTATACGTGGTCTCGGTCCAGTTTCTCACCAAGAGCATCGAGTCGTGGTTCGACGTGCGGGTCGAGCGGGCGCTGGAAGGTGGTCTCAACCTAGGCCGCACAGCCCTGGACAACATGCTCAAGGACATGAATGCGGCGGCGGTGAATCTCTCCCTGATGCTCGCCGAACAGCCCGGCCGCGAGCCCCTGGAGCTGCTCAACCAGTTGCGCGAGCAGACAGGGCTGTTCGAAGTGTCCCTGTTCGACCAGCGGGGCAAACTCCTCGCCTTCTCCACCGGCGCCAGCGCGGCGCTGCTGCCCCATTTCCCAGATGCCGCCGTGCTGCGGCAGGTGCGATTGCAGAAGGCGTACTCCGCGGTGGAGCGGCTGCCTGACCGGGGCATGGTGCTGCGGGTGCTGGTACCGGTCAATGTGCTTCTGCCGGGAGAAGACGTGCGGGTGCTGCAGCTCATCCACCCCGTGCCGACCCAGCTCAAGCAGGATGCGGAGGCGGTGCAGGCGGTCTACCAGGATTACCAGGAACTGCTGCTCGCGCGCACCGGGTTGAAGCGCCTGTACCGCGTGACCCTCACCCTGTCGCTGCTGCTCTCGCTGCTGTCGGCGCTGGCGCTCGCTTTCATTCTGAGCGAGCGGCTGGCGGCACCGCTCGGATTGCTGGCGGAAAGCACCCGGGCGGTGGCCCAGGGAGACTTCAGCCGCCGCCATCCGGTACGGAGCCGGGACGAGATGGGCATCCTCATGGCCTCGTTCAACGCCATGACCCAGCAGCTCGCCGAAGCCCGAGCCGAGGCCCTGCGCAAACAGGCCGAGGTGGAAGGGGCCAAAGCGTACCTGGAAAGCCTGCTCGCCAATCTATCGTCGGGTGTCGTCGCCTTCGACAAGGAGGGCCGGCTACGCTCCGCCAACCGCAGCGCGGCGCGCATCCTGGGGGTGGACGTGGAGGCCCTCCTTGGCCTGACCCACGCCGAGCTCACTGCACGCTTCCCCCAGCTCGCCCCCCTCGTCGAGACGGTGGCGCGGGAGTTTTCCCAATCCCAGGAGGAGCGCTGGCAGCGCCAGGTGGAACGGCCGCTCGCCTCTGGCACCCAGGTGCTGCTCGCACGGGGCACGCGGCTGCCGGAGGTGGCGGCGAGCGGCTACGTGGTGGTTTTCGACGATGTGACCGACCTGATCCAAGCCCAACGAGAAGCGGCCTGGGGCGAGGTAGCGCGCCGGCTGGCCCACGAAATCAAGAATCCCCTCACCCCCATCCAGCTCGCCGCCGAGCGGCTGCAGCACAAGCTGGCGGACAAGCTGGTCGGACGGGATGCGGAGGTGCTCACCCGCGCAACCCGCACCATCGTCGCCCAGGTTGCCGCCATGAAGACCATGGTGGACGCCTTCAGTCGCTACGCCCGGCTTCCGGAAATCAAGCGCGCACCCCTTGACATCAATCGACTGGTCAACGACATTTTGCCCCTCTACGAGGCGGCGGCACCCGCCATTCGGGTGGACCTGGCGCCGCAGCTTCCCCTGGTGATGGGCGACGCAGAGCAGCTGGGGCAAGTGATCCATAACCTGTTGCGCAACGCCCAGGACGCCACGGCGGAGGCGACGCGACCCCAGATCACCCTGGCAACCCGGGCGCACGAGGGCACAGTGAGCCTGTCGGTCATGGACAACGGCCAGGGATTCTCGGAGGAGGTGGTGCGTCGCGCCTTCGAACCCTACGTCACCACCAAGCCCAAGGGCACGGGACTGGGACTCGCCATCGTGAAAAGAATTGTCGAAGCCCACGACGGCAAAGTGCGTATCGAAAACCTCGCCCCCCGGGGGGCGCGCATCACCATCGAATTGCCGGCCCTTGCCGCCAGCGAGGCCGGCGTGGCCGTGGGGCGGGTGGCTTCCTGAGGCCAGCCATGGGACCGAGCCAGATCCTGATCGTGGATGACGAAGTGGGCATCCGGGAGCTTCTGTCCGAGATCCTGGAAGACGAGGGCTACCAGGTGCGCTTGGCAGAGAACGCGAGCCAAGCCCGAGACATTCGCAACCGCCTGCGCCCAGACCTGGTGCTGCTGGACATCTGGATGCCCGACACTGACGGAGTGACGCTGCTCAAGGAGTGGGCCAGCCGTGGGCTGCTCACGATGCCGGTGGTGATGATGTCGGGGCACGCCACCATCGACACGGCGGTGGAGGCGACTCGCATCGGCGCTTTCGACTTCTTGGAAAAGCCGATCGCCATGCAGAAGCTGCTCGCCACCGTCGGGCGCGCACTGCAGCGGGGCAAGAGCGAGCCCGCACCGCCCCTTTCCCTGCTCGCTTTGGGCCGCTCGCCCCTGGTGGCCGAGCTGCGCCGCCGCCTGGAACAAGTGGCGAACCTGCGAGCACCGGTCCTGCTCCTCGGCCCTCCAGGATCGCCGACGGAGCTGTGCGCTCGCTTCCTGCACCGCCCCAACACACCCTGGGTGGCGCTAGAGAACGGCGCTCGCCTCATCGATCCGGCCGTCGACCTGCTGGCCGAGGCTCGCGATGGGGTGTTGTTCCTGCGGGAAGTGGCGGACTTAAGCCGCCTAGAGCAAAAGGGCCTGCTCATCCATGCGGCCAAGCTGGAGCGCTACAACGTCCGGCTAGTCTGCGCCAGCGCCCGCAATCTGGCTGCCCTAGTGCAGCAGGGGCAGTTCGACGCCAAGCTCTACGAGTTGTTGTCCGCGCTCACCGTTCCCGTGCCGGCCCTCGAGGATCACCGCGAGGACATCCCCGAGATCGCCCGCATGCTGCTCTCCCAGTGCGTGGAGGCGGGGGAGGTGCCCGTGCGCACCCTGTCCACCGGCGCGCTCAACCTGCTGCGCAACGCCCGCTGGCCCGGTGATCTGGCGCAACTGAATGGGGTGATCCGTTCTGCCGCCCACGCCGCCCTCGGCCCGGAAATCACCGCGGAAGAGATCGAGCGCTTGTTGCCGCGTCCGGACGGCGCGGCACAGCCCTTTCCGATTCCGTTGGATCTGCCTCTGCGTGAGGCCCGGGAGCGCTTCGAGCAGATCTACTTCGAGCACCACATCGCCCGGGAAGAGGGCAACATTTCCCGGGTGGCGGACAAGGTGGGGCTCGAGCGCACCCACCTCTATCGCAAGCTAAAGCAGCTGGGCATCCGCATTCCCGGCCGCAGCGAGGATTGAACGCATCGCCACTCGGCCGTTATACCCATCATAAAAACATTCAATTCTCTCCTTCGTCTATGCCGCCCATAATCTTCGCCCGTGGAGGTCGAGGAGGAGGGTATCGTTGTGCCCAGGAGGGGGGTCGGCGATAATCAGCACCCTTCGGACCGGACGCAGACCCGGGCGCGAGCCTTCCTTTAGGATCCTTCATCGTAACGCCAAGGAGCTAGGCATGAGTGCCAAGGCGCGCTTTAAGGACTTCGAGGCACCGGTTTTCAAGAACCTGACCAGCGCCATTCGGGCGCTTGCCATGGACGCGGTAGAGAAGGCCAAGTCCGGCCATCCGGGCATGCCCATGGGCATGGCCGAGATCGCGGAGGTGCTGTGGATCCATCATCTGCGCCACAATCCCGCCAATCCCAAGTGGCCCGATCGGGACCGCTTTGTTCTGTCCAATGGCCACGGCTCCATGCTGCTCTACGCCCTGCTGCACCTTACGGGCTACGACCTGCCCATGGAGGAGATCAAGCGCTTCCGCCAGTTGCACTCGAAGACGCCGGGCCACCCGGAATACGGGGTCACGCCTGGGGTGGAGACCACCACCGGACCGCTGGGTCAGGGACTGGCCAACGCGGTGGGCATGGCCCTCGCAGAAAAGGTGCTGGCGGCAGAATTCAACCGCCCAGGCTTCGATATCGTCAACCATCACACTTATGTGTTCCTGGGCGACGGCTGCCTGATGGAGGGCATTTCCCACGAAGCCTGCTCTCTCGCCGGGGTGCTGGGCTTGGGCAAGCTCATCTGTTTCTATGACGACAATGGCATCTCCATCGACGGGCACGTGGAAGGCTGGTTCGCCGATGACACTCCCAAACGTTTCGAAGCCTACGGCTGGCACGTGGTGCCGAACGTAAACGGCCACGATCCGGTGGCCATCCAGGGGGCTATCGAGGCGGCCAAGGGCGTCACCGACAAGCCCAGCCTCATCTGCTGCAAGACAGTGATCGGCATGGGCGCGCCCAACAAGGCCGGAAGCCACGACGTGCACGGGGCAGCCCTGGGAGAGGCCGAAGTGGCCGCCACCCGACCCCATATCGGCTGGCACTACGGGCCCTTCGAGATTCCCAAAGAGGTCTACGAGGCCTGGGACGCGCGGAAGAAAGGGGCCAAGCTGGAGGCGGAATGGAATGCCAAGTTTGCCGAATACCGCAAAGCCTATCCTCGGGAAGCGGCCGAGTTCGAGCGGCGCATTCGAGGCGAGCTGCCGGAAGGCTGGAGCGCCCATGTGGAGGCGCTGCTGCAACGGGTGCACGAGAAGGCCGAGACCATCGCGACCCGCAAGGCGTCCCAAAACGCCCTCGAGGGGCTGGCGCCCCTGCTGCCGGAGCTGATCGGCGGCTCCGCGGATCTCACCGGATCAAATCTTACCAACTGGTCCGGTTCGAAGCCGATCACCCGCAAGGACGGCGGCAACTACATTCATTACGGCGTGCGTGAGTTCGGCATGGCCGCCATCATGAACGGGCTGGCCCTGCACGGCGGGTTTATCCCGTACGGTGGCACTTTCCTTGTGTTCTCTGACTACGCCCGCAACGCCCTGCGCATGGCCGCCCTCATGAAGGCGCATTCCGTATTTGTGTTGACCCACGACTCCATTGGTCTTGGTGAAGACGGACCCACTCACCAGCCCATCGAGCACGCGGCGAGCTTGCGGCTCATTCCCAACATGGAAGTATGGCGGCCGTGCGACACGGTGGAGACGGCGGCGGCCTGGGTGCGGGCTGTGGAGCGCCGGGACGGACCGGTGGCGCTGCTGCTATCTCGCCAGAATGTCCCGTTCCAGACCCGGGATGCGGCTGCCCTGGAAGGCGTGCGGCGCGGGGGCTACGTGTTGGCAGAGGCGCCTGGGGGAGCGCCCCGCTGCGTGCTCATCGCCACGGGCTCGGAAGTGGCCCTCGCCATAGGTGCCCAGAAGGCGCTTGCCGGCGAGGGCATCCCGGTGCGGGTAGTCTCCATGCCTTGCACCTCCCTGTTCGACCGCCAGGATTCCCGGTACCAGGAAGCGGTGCTGCCTCGGGGCGTACCGCGCGTGGCGGTGGAAGCCGGGGTCACCGACTACTGGCGCAAGTACGTGGGGATCGAAGGCGCAGTGGTGGGCATCGACACTTTCGGCGAATCAGCTCCCGCTGCCGACCTCTTCAAGCACTTCGGCTTCACCGTGGAAAACGTGGTGAAAGTTGTGAAGTCGGTGCTGTGAGCGAGGGCGGTATTGGCTGC
>NZ_DAIRTR010000005.1:46030-47290 GCF_036803785.1 Pelomicrobium sp.
AAGCCGGAGCTAAAACGTGGTGAAAGTTGTGAAGTCGGTGCTGTGAGCGAGGGCGGTATTGGCTGCGGCTGGTTGGGTGTGGCACTTGAGTTTCAGCGCAGGCTCACCTTTGCCGCGAGGCCAAGGTGAAGCCGGAGCTAAAACGTGGTGAAAGTTGTGAAGTCGGTGCTGTGAGCGAGGGCGCCACCAGAGCGGTCGGCGCGCACATACACGGCGCTGGCGGCAAAGGGCGAGGAGGGCCTGCGCACGCTTTGCTGCGTTAAAATAAAAGTTTTCGCTTTAGCCAGGGGAGAGTTTCCATGCCTATCCGAGTCGCCATCAACGGCTACGGCCGCATCGGCCGCAACATCCTGCGCGCCCTCTACGAATCCGGCCGCAAGGACATCCAGATCGTGGCGGTAAACGACCTGGGCGACGCCAAGACCAATGCCCATCTCACCCGTTACGATACGGTGCACGGCAAGTTCCCGGGTGAGGTCAAGGTGGACGGAGACGCCATGGTGGTGAACGGTGATCGGATCCGCGTGCTCTCCGTAAGAAACCCCGCAGACCTGCCCTGGAAAGAATTGAACGTGGATGTGGTGCACGAGTGCACCGGCCTTTTTACGAGCAAGGAGAAGGCCTCGGCCCATCTCGCCGCGGGAGCGAAGAAGGTCATCATCTCGGCTCCTGGGGAAAAGGACGTGGACGCCACGGTGGTCTACGGGGTGAATCACGGTGTGCTCAAGGCGAGCCACACCGTGATCTCCAACGCCTCCTGCACGACCAACTGCTTGGCGCCGCTGGTAAAGGTATTGCACGAAAAGATCGGCGTGGTCCATGGCCTGATGACCACCATCCACTCCTACACCAACGACCAGGTGTTGATCGACGTGTACCACAAAGACCTGCGCCGCGCCCGCTCGGCCACCCAGTCCCAGATTCCCACCAAGACCGGCGCCGCTGCCGCCGTGGGCTTGGTGCTGCCGGAACTCGCCGGCAAGCTGGACGGATTCGCCATCCGCGTGCCCACCGTCAACGTCTCCCTGGTGGACCTCTCCTGCGTGGTGGCGCGGCCAACCAGTAAGGAAGAAATCGACCAGGCGATGAGGGACGCGGCTCAGAACGAGCTCAAGGGAATCCTCAAAGTTTGCGACGAGCCCCTGGTGTCCATGGACTTCAACCACGACCCGGCCTCCAGCGTGTACGACGCGACCCTCACCAAGGTGACCGGCGGCACCTTCGTTAAAGCCCTGGCCTGGTATGACAACGAGTGGGGCT
>NZ_DAIRTR010000005.1:47390-49293 GCF_036803785.1 Pelomicrobium sp.
TCTCGAACCGGATGCTGGATACCACGGTGGCGTGGATGAATGCCAGATGAGGGAGGGTGTGGTGAAGCCCCGCCGATTGGGGCGAAGGCTCATGGCGCGAAGCGCCGTGAAGCGAGCGGAAGCGAGCGGCCGAAGCCACAAAGGCTTAGGGCTTCTCGAACCGGATGCTGGATACCACGGTGGCGTGGATGAATGCCAGATGAGGGAGTTCGAAGGGCGGTCAACACGGGTTGCGGGAGGCGTGTCATGGCGGTGCTGAAGATGACCGACCTGGATCTCCGAGGCAAGCGGGTATTCATCCGCGCCGACATGAACGTGCCCATGGACGATGCGGGCCGCATCACCGACGACACCCGCATCCGTGCTTCCCTGCCCGCCATCCGCCACGCCCTGGCACAAGGGGCGGCGGTGATGGTGACCTCCCATCTCGGACGCCCCACGGAAGGGGAGCTCAAGCCCGAGGATTCCCTCGCCCCGGTGGCCGAACGCCTCTCGGCGCTGCTGGGACGGGAGGTTCCCCTGATCCGGGACTGGGTGGACGGAGTGGAAGTAAAACCCGGCGAGGTGGTGCTTTTGGAGAACTGCCGGGTCAACAAGGGCGAGAAGAAGAACGACGACGCCCTTGCGCGCAAGATGGCAGCCCTGTGCGACGTCTACGTAAACGACGCCTTCGGTACGGCCCACCGGGCTGAGGCGACCACTCATGGGATCGCCAAGTACGCCCCGGTGGCCTGCGCCGGGCCCCTCCTCGCGGCGGAACTGGAAGCCCTGGGCAAGGCCCTGGAGAACCCGAAGCGACCCCTGGTGGCCATCGTGGGCGGCTCCAAGGTCTCCACCAAGCTCACCATCCTCAAGAACCTGGCGGCCCGGGTGGATCAGCTCATCGTGGGAGGCGGCATCGCCAACACCTTCATCCTGGCGGCGGGGGGAAAGATTGGAAAATCCCTGGCGGAGCCGGAGCTCGCGAACGAAGCCAGGGAAATCATGCGGCTTATGGAGGAGCGGGGCGGCGCAGTGCCCATCCCCATCGACGTCGTGTGCGCCAAGGAGCTCGCGCCGACGGCGAAAGCCGAGCTCAAGGCCACCCAAGAGGTGGCCGACGACGACTTAATACTGGACATCGGGCCCCAGTCGGCGACTGCCCTGGAAACCTTTGTCCGCCGGGCGGGCACGGTGGTGTGGAACGGCCCCCTCGGAGTCTTCGAGTACGACCCATTCGGGGAGGGCACCCGGCGGCTGGCCCAGGCCATCGCCGGATCGTCGGCCTTCTCCATCGCTGGAGGCGGGGACACCCTGGCGGCCATCGCCAAATATGGAGTCGGGGACAAGATCTCCTATATCTCCACCGGGGGTGGGGCATTCCTGGAATTTCTCGAGGGCAAGAAGCTGCCGGCGGTCGAGATTCTCGAGCAACGCGCTTCCGGATAATGAAATTCGGTTCCGTCATATGGGTTCTGGGAGTAAACTTTAAGGCTTCCGACCCATTCGATGGAACCGCATATGCTACGTCGCACCAAGATTGTCGCCACGCTAGGACCGGCTTCGAGCGACCCCAAGGTGCTAGAGCGCATGATCGATGCGGGCGTGGACGTGGTGCGCATGAACTTTTCCCACGGGACCGTGGAGGAGCATGTCAGGCGCGCCGAGCTGGTGCGCTCCCTCGCCCGCGGCGCCGGTCGCACCGTGGCCATCCTCGCGGACCTGCAGGGCCCCAAGATCCGCATCGGCAAGTTCGAGCGGGGCAAAGTCACCCTGGTGCCAGGCCAGACCTTCATCCTGGACGCCGAGTGCAAGCTGGGCAACGAGGAGCGGGTAGGACTCGACTACAAGGAGCTGCCCAACGACGTATCCAAGGGCGCGATCCTGCTCCTGGACGATGGGCGCATCGTGCTCGAAGTGGAGA
>NZ_DAIRTR010000006.1:0-7194 GCF_036803785.1 Pelomicrobium sp.
CACCCGCCCTCCCGCGTTTTGGACAGGGCCCGCGCCGCTGCTGCGGGACCAAGCCGGATCAGCCGGGCTATAGGTGAGGAGCACCAAGGCCAGGTAGGCAGCGAGCCCCACCATGGACAGCCACCAAGACTCCCGGATCAAGGCCGCGATCTTGGGCGGCAGGGGATTGGCGCTGGCCTTGTCGGCCATGCTCTTGGACGGAAAGCGCATCGAATACCGCCAGTATAGACCGGGGGATTATATCGGCCGGGTCCGCCGCGGGCCACCGAGAGCGGCTCGACAGGCCGAGGAAATTGCTTCACCATTTCGCTTCCGCACCTGTCCGACCTGCGAATAATCCCATGAATTCCAAGCATTGCAGACTTCTCATCCTGGGCTCGGGCCCGGCGGGCTACACCGCCGCCGTGTACGCGGCTCGGGCCAACCTGAAGCCCGTCCTCATCACCGGCCTCGCCCAGGGCGGCCAGCTCATGACCACCACCGACGTAGACAACTGGCCGGCGGACGCGGACGGAGTCCAGGGGCCGGAGCTGATGGAGCGTTTCCGCCGCCACGCGGAACGCTTCGGCACGGAGATCATCTTCGATCACATCCACACGGCGCGCCTCACCGAACGCCCCTTCACCCTGATCGGGGACCAGGGCGCCTATACCTGCGATGCCCTCATCATCGCCACGGGGGCTTCGGCCAAGTACCTCGGCTTGCCCTCGGAGCAGGCCTACATGGGCAAGGGTGTCTCGGCCTGCGCCACCTGCGACGGCTTCTTCTACCGGGGCCAAGACGTGGCGGTGGTGGGAGGCGGGAACACGGCAGTGGAGGAAGCGCTCTATCTTTCCAATATTGCGGCCAAGGTCACCCTGGTGCACCGGCGGGACAAGTTCCGGGCCGAACCCATCCTGGTGGACCGGCTGATGGAGAAGGTGAAGGGGGGTAAAGTCGCCCTGGAGCTCTTTCACGTGGTGGAGGAAATCTTGGGGGACGGCGCTGGCGTAACCGGCGTGCGGCTGCGCCACACCCAGAACGGTGCCACCAAGGAGATTGCGGTCCAGGGGGTGTTCATCGCCATCGGCCACCAGCCCAACACGGACATCTTCGCCGGGCAGCTGGAGATGAAAAACGGCTATATCATCACCCGCAGTGGCCTGGAAGGCGATGCCACGGCCACCAGCATTCCCGGGGTGTTTGCCGCCGGGGACGTGCAGGACCACGTCTACCGCCAAGCGGTCACCAGCGCCGGCTCCGGTTGCATGGCAGCCCTGGACGCGCAGAAATATCTGGATGAGCTCGGCTGACCGGATGCCGGTTGTCGGGCAGGAGATGGGAGACCGCCATGAAGGAGGGTTCCGCGATGGGCGGGGTGCCGCCCGTGGACGAAGCGGAGCGGGATCTGTTCCGCCAGGCGGTGCGAGACGTAGCGCCGCTACCGGACCGTCGGCGTATCGAGCGGGTGGCCAGACGCCCCGCCCCCCTCCCCTACCAGCGGCTACGGGACGAGGAACAGGTGCTCGCCGAGTCCCTGGCGGGCAGCCCCTGGGAAACCCTTGTGGAGGCAGATGGGGACCTGTCCTTCGTGCGCCCGGGCCTCTCCCGGCAGGTACTGCGCAAGCTGCGCCGCGGTCATTGGGTCGTGCAGGACCAGCTGGACCTCCACGGCCTGAACCGGGAAGCCGCCCGGGTGCAAACGGCCGAATTCCTCAAGGCCTGCCAGCGCCGGGGGCTGCGCTGCGTGCGCATCATCCACGGCAAAGGCCTGCGGTCGAAAAACAGAGAACCGGTACTCAAGATCAAGGTGCGCCACTGGCTCATGCAGCGGGAGGAGGTGCTCGCCTTCAGCCCGGCGCCCCCGGCAGACGGTGGCACAGGGGCGGTGCTGGTGCTGCTCAAGGGGGAAAACCGCAAGGGGTGAAGGCACGCAGGGCGGTTGCCGGGGGCGCTGCGCCGTCGACCGCCTGCCGATCAGATCGCCGCCTCGTTGATCTCGCCGGTTCGAATCCTCACCACCTGCTCCACTGAGGTGACGAAGATCTTCCCGTCGCCGATCTTGCCCGTGCGGGCGCTCTTGACGATAGCTTCGATCGCCTGCTCCACCAGGGTGTCGGGCAGCACTACCTCCACCTTGACCTTGGGCAGGAAGTCCACCACGTATTCGGCGCCCCGGTATAGCTCGGTGTGCCCTTTTTGCCGCCCGAAACCTTTCACCTCCGTCACCGTGAGCCCGGTCACTCCGATGCCGGAGAGGGCTTCCCGCACTTCGTCCAGCTTGAACGGCTTGATCACCGCCTCGATCTTTTTCATGGTGTGGCTCCCGCAACACGCACCTGAAGTGAGTTTACCATCGAGTCAGGCCCCTGCCTGCGGGGGAACGTATCCTTGAGCGCCATGGCCGAGCCCGAGCTGCGCATCCTGGACAGTCTCCACGGCGTGGACCGGGCCGCCTGGAACCGGTTGGCGGAGGAGAACCCCTTCCTGAGCCATGAATTCCTTTGCGCCCTCCACGACTCGGGATGCGCCTCTCCCGCCACCGGCTGGAGGCCCTGCTTTCCCACCCTGTGGCGCGGTGGCGATCTCCTGGCCGCCATGCCCCTCTATCTCAAGAGCCACTCCTTCGGCGAATACGTGTTCGACTGGGCCTGGGCGGAGGCCTATCGCCGCCATGGGTTGCGCTACTACCCCAAGCTGCTCTGCGCCGTACCCTTCACGCCGGCGACCGGGCCACGGCTCCTCGCCCCCCCGGGACAGATGCGTCAGAGGCTACTCGACGCTGCCCTGGCCTTGGCGAACGAAATGCGAGTCTCCTCCCTCCACGTCCTGTTTGCCCGGGACGCGGAGATGGGGGATTGGGAGCGAGCGGGCTTGCGGGTGCGCCATGGCGTGCAGTTCCAATGGTTCAACCGCGGCTACGTCCGCTTCGAAGATTTCCTCTCGACTCTCACCCATGACAAGCGCAAAAAAATCCATCAGGAGCGGCGCCGGTTGGTGGAGGCCGGCATCCGTTTCGAATGGCGGGCGGGCTCTGACCTCCAGGAGGAGGACTGGCGCTTCTTCTTCCGCTGCTACACGCGTACCTATCGCCTCCACCACTCCACGCCCTATCTCACTCTGGATTTCTTCCTGCGGCTTGGGCAGGCCTTGCCTCGGCAGGTGCTACTCGCCATCGCCCGCCGGGACGGCAGACCCCTTGCCGCAGCGCTTTTTCTGCGCGGCGCCTCCACCCTGTACGGGCGTTACTGGGGCGCGCTGGAGTTCGTGCCTGGCCTGCACTTCGAGGCCTGCTACTACCAGGCCATCGAGTGGAGCATCGAACAGGGCCTCGAGCGCTTCGAAGGCGGCGCCCAGGGGGAACACAAGCTGGCCCGGGGGCTCCTTCCGGTGCGTACCTGGTCGGCCCACTGGCTGGCCCATCCCGGGTTTGCCCAGGCCGTGGAGGAAGCCCTCGCCCGGGAGACGGTGAGCGTGGACCGTTACATGGAAGCGCTGGCCGAGCGCTCGCCCTTCAAGGCCCAGCCGTGAGGTTTGAAGCGCCCCTGATCGAAGGCCGGCTATTACGCCGCTACCAGCGCTTCCTCGCCGAGGTGGAAACGGCCGACGGGCCGGTGGTCGCCCATTGCCCCAACACCGGCTCTCTCCTGGGCTGCCAGTCCCCCGGCAGCCGGGTGTGGCTTTCCCGGAGCCGCAACCCGGCGCGCAAGCTCGCCTACACCTGGGAGCTGGTGGAGGTGGACGGGGTGCTGGTGGGCATCCACACGGGCCGGTCCAACCGGCTGGTGGAAGAGGCCTTGGCCGCCGGCGTGGTGCAGGCGCTCGCGGGCTATCGCCTCGCGCGGCGGGAAGCCCGCTACGAAGGCTCGTCGAGCCGAGCCGATCTCTTGCTTTCCTCCCCTCGGCGCGGCCTCGCTTATGTGGAAGTGAAGAACGTGACCGCGGCGGCAAGCGGCGGAGTCGCCCTCTTTCCCGATGCGGTGAGCCGCCGCGGCACCCGGCACCTGCACGAGATGATGCGCGTGGTGGACCGCGGCGAGCGGGCTGTGCTGGTGTTTTGCGTGCAGCGCAGCGACGTGACAGAGGTGCGCCCTGCCGATGCCATCGATCCGATCTACGGCAGGACCTTGCGGGAGGCCCTGGCGGCAGGGGTGGAGGCCGTGGCCTACCGGGCTCGGGTCAGCCCGACGGAAATCGCCCTGTTGGAGCCTGTTGCCGTGGTCTGTCCGTGAAGCGCCCTCGGGCGGGTTCAGTTCAACTGAATCCGCTCCCCCCAGGGCACCGGCTCCCGTCCCTTGACCAGCCACAGGACCGGGTAGGGAGGCGGCCGCTCGGGGAATTCGCCGAGCGCGTCGGTGAAGTAGACAAGGGCGTCGGGCCCCAGAGCCTCGCGTTCGATCCACTCGAAGACCGGCGTGAACCGAGTCCCGCCACCCCCCGTCACCTGGGTCGGGAGGCGCACGGCCTCCCACGGCTCGAACACCCACGGCCCTTCGGGGGCGAGCCGCTCGTCGCAAGCGTGCAAGAGGATCCGGGCCGGAAGCTGGCTCTTGAGAGCGTTCAGCTCGGCGGCGAACTCGGCGAGCTCCCCTTCGCCGATGGAGCCCGAGGCGTCGAACACGACCACCACCTCCAATACTCGGCTCGCCAAGCGCGGCAGGATCGCTGCTGTCTCCCGACGCGGGGGACGCTGGAAGCTGTAGTCGTCTCGAGCGCAGGTCCGAAGAAAGCGCTCCAGCAGGGCGCGCCAGGGCAACCGGGGCTCGATCAGGCGGTCGACAAGCCGCTGCCAACCCCCGTGCAGCCGCCCCCCTCGCAGGGCCTGCTGGGCGGCGGCGGCAAGGCGCACGCGCCAGAGGCCGGCCAGATCCTCGCCCTCCATGGCCGGGAACGCCCGGGCTGCCGGTTCGGTGGCTTCGGTCCAAGGGCGGCCCGCCCTCGCGGTTTCCGGCGCTGCCTCCCCTGGAGACTGGCCACCTTTTGTGCCCGCCGGGCTCCTCCCCTCCCGGGAGGCACCCGCTGCCAAGGCAAAGCGATCCGAGGGCTCCCCGTCGGCGTCGAAGAGGTGCAGATCCAGGGGCTGCTCCCCGGTGTCCTCAGGCACTAGGGGATAGATCTCCTCTGCGGCGAGACCCCGGAACGCGGGGTCCAGTAGCGCGCCGGCCGGAGGCTTCAAACCCTCCTGCACCAGGAGCCAGTTGACCGCATGGTCGCAGGCCACGTCCCAACGACGGCGCACCCGGTGGTTGCGGCGGGCAAAGTGGCCCAAGGCGCAGTGCAGGGCCTCGTGGGCCAGCAGGAACTGCGTTTCGGACAAGGAAAGCCCTGCGACATAGGCCGGGTTGTAGTAGAAGGCGCGGGCATCGGTGGCCACGGTGGGCACCCGCCGGGGATCTGCCGGCCTGAGGGGAAGGTGCAACACTAGGGCCCCCAGGAAGGGGGTGTCCAAGATCAGCCGGGTGCGGGCCGCCCGCAGCTTGGTTTCGATGGCGGTGTCCATTGCCCAGGCCTTCTACCGTCGCGGCTCACCGCCCGGCCAGGGGCCGCTCGTAAAGAATCAGGTCGGTGATGGAGTTGGCCCAATCGGAAAACTCCGGCAGATCGATCAAGGGCCGTCCCACTGAGCGATGCATGTCGGTGACCAGCATCACCCCCAGCTCTCGCTGGGGGAAGGCGGTTGCATATTTGAGGATGTTGCCGAGGACCCGGGGCGCGTCGGGCCCGCGGCTCGCCTGCACGGCGCGGCGCACCAGGGCGGCAGCGATCCCGTACTGCAAATCCACTTCGTCGGGCACCCGCTCGCTCCGCCCCTCGAGAATGGCGTCCACATCCGGCATGCGCTCCATGGTGTCGATGAAAGCCTTGAGTTCGATCCCCGCGGAAGCGCCCACGCAGGCCTGCAGGGCGTCCAAGAGCAGCGCTTCCTCTCCGTCGAATTTGAGTAGGGCCCGGTGGGCGTACTCCCACGAGCGGGGCGAGGGAAAGGCGATGGGATGGCGCGCCGGGTCGAAATCGAACAGCAAGTCGGGGCGAAAGCGCAGGAAGCCAATGATCCGGGGATCGATCCCGTAGGCGTGGGCCCAGGCGACCCAGTCGTCCAGATGGGGCTCCACTTCGTAATGGGTGAAGCGGTTTGCCAGCGGCGCGGGCATCGTGTAGGTGACGCCCCGATCCCCGGGCCGGTTGCCGGCGGCGAAGATGGCCCAACCCTCCGGCACTTGGTACTCCCCCAGCCGCCGGTCCAGGATCAACTGATAGGCCGCCGCCGCCACCGTGGGTGCAGCAGAGGTGATCTCGTCCAAGAACAGGATCCCCCGTCCGCCGTGGCGCTCCCGGTCAGGGAGCATGGCGGGCACGGACCATTCCACCCGGTCCCCAACGCGGAAGGGAATGCCCCGCAGATCCGTGGGCTCCAACTGAGAAAGGCGCAGATCGATCAGGGGAACGCCGTGGCGCCGGGCGAGGTCTCCGATGATGCGGGACTTACCCACCCCCGGCGGCCCCCACAACATCACAGGCGTATGCTGGCCGCAGACGGCGGCCTCGAGCTCCCGCTCTAATATGGCGGCGATGTGGGAAGGGCGCACTGGGTTTTCAACGTCCGGGACTCAAGGCATTCTAATCCTGCGGCGGACGGGCGGCCAGCCAGACCAGGAACGGGCGTCGTGCCGCCGGCCTGCGCCGCGGCGCGCGAAGGTGAGAGCGTGCGCTGCAGGGCTCTCGCGTAGCGTTCGCCCACGCTTGCGGGCGCTCTGGCGCGCCTCCGGGTTTTGGGGTGGGCGCTAGGCAGGGAAAGGGATTTTTGCTAACGTGCGCCGGTTCAGAGATGCGCCGATGAATTTCTGCTCCAACTGCGGCGCCCGGGTGGAATACCGAGTGCCGCCGGGCGACACGCTGCCCCGTTACGTCTGCCCCGCCTGCGGCGCCATCCACTACCAGAACCCGAAGATTGTGGTGGGCTGCATTCCCGAGTGGGAAGACCGGGTGCTCCTGTGCCGTCGTGCCATCGAGCCGCGCTACGGCTACTGGACCCTGCCCGCCGGGTTCATGGAGAACGGCGAGACCACCTTCCAGGCCGCGTTGCGCGAAACGATGGAAGAGGCCCGCGCCCGGGTGGAGTTGGGGCCCCTGTACACCGTATACAACCTGCCCCACGTGAACCAGGTATACCTCATGTTCCGCGCCCGGCTGCTGGACCTGGACTTCCGCCCGGGC